>DZBP01000038.1 GCA_022729915.1 Draconibacterium orientale
ATAAAAGATAAAAAATAAAAGATAAAAGATAAAAAATAAAAGATAAAAGATAAAAAATAAAAGATAAAAAATAAAAAATAAAAAATAAAAGATAAAAGATAAAAAATAAAAGATTAGTTATTTTTAAATCAATCAATGTTTTCCTTTTGCCAAATTTTCACGCATTTTAGTATCTGCTTCTGTATTTTGCATTTGGTGATAATCGTGAATACTTAGTTTGCCATCTAAAAAAGCCGCAGCCATTGCTTTTTGTACTTCTGTTTCGGCTAAAATTAGCTTAACTTTAGCTTCTTGCGCATTGGCAATTTCTTCCTGCTCACGAGTTAAAGCTTCGGCTTTTTTTGCCTCTGCTTGAGCTTTTGCTGCATGTGCACGTTCAATTGCTAATTCGGCATGTAAATCTTTACCAACCTGAATATCAGATAAATCGACAGATAGCAATTTGTAAGCTGTTCCGTCCATCAAACCCGGACGATTTTCTACATTATCGGCAAGCATAAAAGCGTTTTCAAGAATTTGATAGTGCGAAGCCATTTTACCAACTTCCGAAACAACCGCCTCATTGATACGAGCAACAACTGTTTCAGAACCTGCACCGCTTACAATTTCTCTAATGAGTGTTCTAATTGTAACTCGGCAGCGCATTGTTACTTCTACTCCATCTTTAGCAAAGCCTCTAATAGGCGGAGTTTCAAGCACTTTAAAGTGGGTTGCTTCTTGCACGGCTTTAAGTACGTCAAACTTAGCAAGGTCAATATTTGCAGCCACTCCAAAAGTTAAATTTAATTTCAAACTGTCAGAAAGTTCACTATCAGCATTTTTGGCTGCAATTAAAGCATCTACCACGTTTTTGATGTCGCCACCAGCTAAATAATGCGATTCCATTTCGGAAGTAGTCAATTTAATGCCCGCTTCACTGGCTTTAATCATGGTATCAACTATCAAATCTTGAGGTATATGTTTGAAACGCAAATACATAATGTGCCACCAACTGATACTTACGCGCGAAAACATAGCACGAGTCCATAGCATACCTCCTCCCAAAATGAAAACAGCTCCTACGAAAGCGATTAAAAGTATAAAAAGTATTAATCCAAAAAGAAATCCACCTCCAGCATCTGCCTCTTGCATTCTATCGCTCACATTACTATCTGAACCACAAGAAATTAAAAAGCTTAATAACGCAAAAGGTACTATTTTTAAAATTTTAGTCATCGAGTTTATTTGTTTTCAAAAAAATTGTTTTCATATAATAAATTAATAAAAAATTAATGCATTTAATGGTGTGCATCGCCATGATTGTCTTTTTTTGGAGGTTCTTCTTCCTTTGAATCACTTGTTGCATTTTGTTTTTCTTTGTAAATTTTATGCTTAAAGTAATCGTTTACTTGACCTGTTTTAATGGCTTCTGCAAAGGCATTTTCAACTTTTGCTTCGGCAGCCAAAAGCTCAGCTTCGGCAGTCGTTTTAGTTGCAATAGCCTCAATATGAGCATGTTCTTTTTTCAATTCAGCATAAATATCTTCCAACGTTTCTATCTCAGGAATTGTAATGTCTTCTAACTCATATTTACTGTGGTCGTTGGTTTCTTTTTGTTCTTGCAAATGATGTAGTGCATGATTTGATATTTCGCCAAGACTTTGTACAATTGTTTTATTATCAGGATATTTACCTATTTCATGAATAATGGCTTCGCTTACACGCTCAAAAAGAGTTTGGTCGCCAGAACCGTTAAAATATTTTTTAATTTTGAGCTTTACAGCAATGCTTGCATGAATTCTGAGCACAATTCCATCTTTTCCTACCACTTTGAAAGGTGTTACGTGCATAATTTTAGGATTTACACACGATAAAATCACTTCCACAGGATTAATTCCGGCTAAAGTAATTTGGCTGGAATTTGTCCAATCAAGCTCTACATTTAATTCTCTAGCTCTCAAAATTGCAAGTGAACAACTTAAAACATTTCCACCTTTAAGCGAAAGCTCTTCAATTTCTTTTTTTGAAATTCCAAAATCAGGATTTTTTGCTATTTTCAAGGCTTTCACGTAATTAAGTACATTTCCACCCGAAAGTTGGTGCTGCTCTAAGTCCGAAATACTCAATTCGAGATTCGATGATTTTGAAATCAGATACGCTTCTACAAAATTATTAACATCGCCTTGATTCAGACTAAAAACCATAATATCGTTCAAAGTCATATCCAAATTTCCTCGTTTCGCTTTTATCAAAGCATTTACAATTTCTAATACATTGGCATCTTTGGTAAGTGCAAATTCAAACAACTCGCTCAAAAGTATGTTGTCGATACCAAATTTGTGTGCTTTTATAATGGCTTCTAAATAATCTTCTACGTTTTTGTCGTCAGAATAAATTTGAAGTAAGCCATTTTGCGAGATTTTATTGTTGTGAAATGCGTCTGCATCGTTTTCTAATTCGTCATTAGCTATATAAACATTGGCTTTTTTTGCTCTAATGAGCGTAGAAATGATTTTGTCCATTCCTTCTTTGTCGAGGTTGGCTTTCATCAACTCTTGCATATCCACTTTCACTCCTGATTTTTTAGCTTTCGAAATATTATCAACAAAAGCAATCATATCGCCGCCAGCCATAAGATGGTCTTCGAGTATTTCGTTGGTAATCATTTCTTCGAGCTTGCCATTTCTAATCTTGATTTTTGCTTTTACAAAATCGCTAACGTTATGGTTTATTAAAGAATGCCTGTATAAATCTTGAATGTTTACATCATTTAAACCAGCTTTGTTTGCAATAATCAGATTATCAATTATAATTCCCAGATTAACGCCGCCTACTCCATTTATTACATCTTTTATATCGCTTAGTTTAATATCTACATTGGCAATTTTAGCTCTAATTAATTCTTCAAGTATTTTTTCAATATCAAATTCGCCTTTGGCACGCAATTTTAAAACTCCAAAATCGGTAATATCTACATTTGCCATTCTAGCTTTTTGCATCATATCGCTTGGTAAATACTTCTTACTTACATAATAAGCTACTATCAAGCCAATAATGAAAACAATTGTTATTATTACAAGCATGGTAGTTTTAACTTCTACTTCTTTTTGCAAATCAATAGATTCTTGTGCAAAAAGAGCGTTTGTTAAAATAAAAAGAAATAGAAAAATAAGTTGTAAATATTTTTTCACGATATTATTTTTATTAGCGTTTTGGCAATTTATGCTTCAAACAGTTAAGCACCAGTGCTTTTGTTTATTGGATCAAACCTTTTGTAATTAACTATATTTAAAGCACTTAGCAAATAAAATATACAATTTATTTTGTCTTAGTGCTTATATTTCAAACATTTATTTTTATGTAATTGTTTAGCAATAAAAGCTTTGCCAAAGTTTAAAAACATTGGTAAAGCTATCGTTTGCAGCATATTTTAATTAATTTCGGCAGTTAAACCTCTTTCAATCAAAGCTTCTTTCATAGCTCTGAGCGTGGTGTAATTGCCTTTTTTTACATCGCATTTGCCTTTGTAATGTACTAAGTGCGTGCATTGTTCTGCCTGAATAGGCTCAAGTCGGCAAACTTCCATCAACGATTTAATAACAAAATCGAAGGTATTAAATTCGTCATTGAAAAGAATTAAAAGATGAGAATTGGTTTTATCGTTTCCAATATCTTCTTTTTCAATGGTTTTTTCAATAATTTGTTCACTCATAAAGTAAAAATAATAATCAATTTTAATTTAATCTTTTAATCACCAGTGCTTTTTTAATTTGAGCAAATCTTTTTGTAATCAAATAAATTTTAAGCACTTGTCAAAACGAAATATGCAATTTAATTTGGATAATTGCTTATTTACCTCAAATTTCTAAAAAAATGTTGTTGCACAAAAAACAAATTTTATAATTTTGTTTTTTTATACTTCAAAACTTATCTATTTTTTTTCAAGGCTTCTTGCAAATCAATAGGTTTTCCATTTTCAAAAGCAACTACAAAAGCATCTTCAATGCCCAATTTTTTAATTCTGGAACATTCATTGTCAGCCGATTCAAAATCGTTGAATAAACCAATTGTGTATTTAGCAAATCCATTTTTTTGTTTGTATTCGTACACAGGTGCAAGATTTTTAACTTCGTAAGCAAGCGGTCTTTTGTTTGAATAAGCCACTTGAACAGAATAAATTACACCTCTATTGGCATTAAAATTTTTAAAAGTCAATTCAACATCGGAATCAGCAGTAACATTGCTGAACGTTTTTTTTGTATTTTCTTTCGAGGTTCCGTTAATAATATCTTCCGCTTTCCATAGAGCAATTCGGGTTACATCTTTATCGTAAGCCACAATATATGCGTCTTTAAAGCCTTTTTTCTTAGCATCGGCTAATATTTTTTCGGCTTGAAACATGCTAGCAGTGTTGCCAACCAAATAAGCGGTAAGAGTTGTACTTTCAAGCTTTTCGCTCGAAATTGGCGACAATCCTTTGAAATCGGCTGTTTTGGGTACTTCTGTTTGAGCCAAAATCTGAACTTTGTATTTTATGCCTTTGTTGTTTGGGTTTTTCCATTTATTGTCAGAAACATAGCTTTCATCGTCAGAAGTTGTTCCATTTGTTTTTCCAGAGTTTGTTTTACCCGATATTTTGTCTGAATTTGTTTTTTTTGTTTTAGAATCGTCTGCATTTGACAAATTTCCATCGCAAACGGTTGTTAGTTTGGTTTCGTTAATAGTAAAAAATATCTTCGAATCCCTACGAATTGCTACAAGTTTATCCATTCCTTCAGCCTGATGAAAGTTTGCTTGCAACAAATAAGTGTAAATTTTTAAACGTGCTCTGGCAGTTATGTTTGAAAACTCAGCTTTGTTAAGATAATCTTTAGCTGTTGTTAAATGACCTACGATTTCTTTTTCTGCATCTAAAACTTTACTTGTAGCTTTAGTTCTATCGCAATGAGCAAATCCCTCGTTGTAACTTTCAAATTTTTTCTTATTTTCTTGTCTATCCTCGCTTATTTGCTTAGCCAAAAGAGCAATTATTTGTTTTTCAAATTTTAGAGCATCATCTGAATATCTTTTTATCAATCTTTCAGAACTTTCAATTTGCTTATTTATCGAAGCGATTTCTCTTTCGTTTTTTCCATCAGCCGAAAGTTTTACAATTTCCTTTTCGTACTCTGCAATTTTATTATCTTCCTCTGTAATGCGTTTAAAATTTTTCTCGTAATCTTCATTTATTCTATCAATTTCCTTCATCCAAGCTTCGTCTGGTCTATCGCCCAAAAGTGCTTTTATTTCAGCTTTGTATTTCAAATCTTCTTCTTCTAAAAATTTCTTATAATCTTCACTTTCTAATTGATTTGTGATGTTATTTTTGGGCGATTCGCCATAGTAAACCATCAAAGCATTTTCTAAATTTACGATTGCCACTTTTTGAAGAGAATCTACGCGCATGTAATCTTTTAGCATTTCGGCAGAATTTTTTCCTACCGAGGCTTTTTTATAATATTCTACATCTTTGTTGGCTTTTTTTGCATCGTATTCATAATTTTTAGCTTCAGAAGTATTATCTATTTTAGTTTCATAGCGCGCATCTTCTACATTTGTCAAATAAATAGCATATTTATCTTTTTGTGCTATGTATAGCGAGTTAAACAAGTTCATTTCTTGCTTCAAAATGCTTTCGTCAAGTTTTGATTTTTCAGCAAAAAGCTTCTTTTTTTCTCTTTTAGATGTTTCTCTTTCAGCTTGTTTTAACAACTTTGCCGAATTAGTTTTTTGCTGTTTTATTTGCTCAAAAGTTACAATACTTATATCAATTGTTTTATCCATTTCCGATAAGTCTTTTCTCTCGGTTTCGTCAAAAATAGTAGTGTAATAGGATTTATCCGAAAATTTTTGAATTTTCCCTGTTTTTTTTGTTTGAGCTAAAAGAGAAGTTTGTCCTAATCCAAAAACAAACAAAAGCACAAAGCTGTAATTTACTATATTTTTTACTGTTTTCATTTTCTAATTTTTAAGATATTTGAGAAAAGCCCATCTTTATTGGCAATACAGAACATTTTCAACTCATCTAAATTAAAAGAGTCGATATAGTTTCGTATGTCATTTGATGTGCATTTATATCATTTTATTATAATTATTTTTTTTATGTTTAAATTATATTTTGTTCGTAAGTCGGCTTATTGTAATCGAATTGATTTTGAGTACGAACGAAATAAATTTTTATAATTCTTTTATCGTTTCTAACGGCAAACCTGTTTTTTGACAAATCTCAAAATCAGGCAAGCCAGTGTTTTTTAACATTTTAGCATAATTTTTAATTACAATATCTTTATCTTCCAATGCCTTATCTTTATCTTCCAATGCCTTGTCTTTTTGATTCAATAATTGCTCCAGAAGTGTTATTTTATTATCTCTTTTTATCAATGTTTTCAAGTATTCGTCTTCTGCAAACATTTGTTCTTCCAAATTTGGATTATTAATTGATGCAGCTTGTAATCTCTTTATTACTCGGTCTAAAAATCCGGGAAATAGCTTTCTTATTATTCTCAACCTATGTTCGTTGTCTTTCACTTTCGATTTTTGATCAAATAATTTTAAAAGACTGTATAATTTTTGTTTATAATCGTCGTTTTTGTAATCTATTTCATTGATATTATGCAAATTAGGCAATTGAACTACCCAAATATCATAACTTAAATTATCAATAAATTCGTTGTGTTTTTGTAAGTTTTTGTTTTTAAAAATACCGGTTTTAACTCTATTTGTTTTGATTAATAAATCATTGATTTCATTTTCTATTCTAAAATTCAAGATAAATATTGGAATCAATCGAATCGGTTTGTTAACCGATTCGATTGCTTGAGTTTTAGGGTCAGTAATTTCTTTTTCGTGCTTACGCTGAAAATTTTTGCTAATATACCTTTTAAATCTAAAAATATCATCAGGTTCACTTGCTTTTTGCAATTCAATCATTATTAATTCTTCCGAACCGTCAGGTAATTCAATAACAGCCGTAAAATCGAGATGAAAAAGTTTAATATCATCTTTTGTTTTCGGGTCTTGAATCTCAATTTCTGATTGATTGTCATTTTTTTCAGAATGAGTTGAGGGTTCGAGATGTAAACTCTTAATGTTTTCGTTAATTAATGTCGAAATTACAATCTTTGCACTATCAATATCCTCCATCAAATATCTGAAAACAACATCATATATCGGATTTGGGATAATCAGATATTCATTTTCAGCTGTATTTTGTTTTAAATTCTCCATAATTTAATCAAATTCATTTGGATAATGCAAATTTAAAAAATATTTTCAAATTACGAACTTAGTGGATATTCAATTTTCTTAGACTTAAAATTAAAATTCAATAGTGAAAAAAAATTATTTTTTTTCTTCTAAATCTCCAAAAGTATAAGGTTTTTTAGTATTTGGGTCTATTATTGTTACCTCTGTGATTTTCTTTTTCCCATCGGTAGTTGTTTCCAAAGCAGTTACAACAATTTTGCTTTGATTTTTTTTAAATAACTGAGCATCAGCAAAAGGAATATTTATTTCTCTTTCTGTTCCTTGAATTTTGATTAAAAATATTTCTTTGTCCGGATTGTACGTACTAATGTTTTCAATTTTTAAGTTTATCTTTTTCTCATTGGTTTTCAATGAATTATCATCAGTATTGATTGTAATTTCAGAGTATTTCAGCATATATTCTCTATCCAATTTTTCTAGAAAAATATCGCCAGTAGCAACTCTTTTTTCATAATCTTCAGTCTTTTCAAACTCGCCTTGAGGCAAAAATAAACCCGACTTTTTCTTTTGTTCGGCATATTCTTTTTCAAAATGCTTGCGTACTATCAATATGCGAACGTCTATACTTTTCATTTCGCCCGCTTCATTAGCTACAAGTAATTGAATATTACCAGAGTTAGAAATAGGTAAAAAAGCAATTGTGGTTATTTTTTCAAAGTCAAAAACTTCAGTTTTACCAATTATATTCAGTTTTCCATTCACATTGATAACCGAAAGAATTATACCAGATTCTTCGGCAATAGCTAAAAATTTACCATCAGGCGAAAAAGCTACATCTGAAATATTTTTATCACGCTCAGCCAAAGCACCGCAAATTTCTTTGCCATCTAATGACCAAACTCTAATTGAATTGTCTTTGCTCACACTTGCAAGATACTTACCGTTAGGCGATAACGCTATTTGAGTAACACTTCGAGAGTGCCCTTTGAATGTATTTTCTAACCTGCTTGAAGACGTACCCCATTTTTTGATGTAATTATCGTCCGAAGCCGAAAAAACATAATTTTTATCGACCGAAAAACAAATATCGTTCACGTCCCATGTGTGAACCTCAGAAGGTGAAGCCAAAAAAGTTTGCATTTTGCCATAATCACTCCTTGCGTCCCAAACTTTAATAGTGTTATCGGCATGTGCAGTAAAAATATCGTCTTTATCGGCAATTACCTTGTAAATAACACTCGGGAAATCGCCAATTTCATCTTTTTCATACTTTGAATTCGTTTTTTCTTTTGAATTTCCACGAGAGCTGTTGGTTCTGGTTTCCCATTGCCTCCGCTCGATATCACGTTTTTCGGTAGTATTTTTAATAGCATCAACTTCAGCTTGAGTATATCTTATTTTGAACATTTTCTTTTTTGAACCACTTTCTACGTCCCAAAAAGCAACACTTTGAGTTTCTCCCACAGCGATAAGAATTTTATCTTGGTCAAAAAAACAAACACTATTTACAATTCCTTTTTCGATGATTTTTTTAATCGAAACCGGGTCTGAATTGCCCGATTTAGAAAGTTTCCATAAAATAATTGTTGAATCGCTTACCGTTGCCATCATGCTTTGGTCGCTGCTAAAAACAATATCTTTAATAGCCGATTTGTGCTCTTTAATAGTGAAAAATTCAAAGTCGCGTCCTGTTTGCGAAAAAATTGGATTTATACTCAATATTAAAATCCAAAAAATAAGTATCTTTCTAATATTCATAATTTTATATTTTAAAAAAGCTATAGTTACTATTTTGTTTTTGTTATTTTTGTATCTAAAAAAATAATATTTTTTAGTTTTAAAAAATTGAATCAGCTAGGAATTATGTAGAGAACCAAATTACATTTTATATTTTATTATGCCAAGTGCTTAAAATTTATTTGATTATAAAAATGGTTACTCCAAATAAAATAGCATCAATGCTTATTGTTTTTCAGTTTATTTACTAAGGTACAAATATAAGTACTATAAATTAATTTTTGAATATTTTTTGAAAAAAAAATTCGTATTTTAATATTTTATTTTTATTATTTTTTTGATTTCTAAAAATTTAGTTCTAAAATGATTGCAAAAACTTAATCTATTTTACGAAAATTTATTTTTAGAAATACGAATAAACAAATATTTTTTAAATATCTTTGTACAAATTTTGTAATTAAGTAGTAATGCAAATTTAATCAACACATTTATTTTTTTTGCTAAAACTTTTATATTCAATATTCTATAATTATTTTTTTTTAAAAGTAAGTGTCGTTTCTTTTTCCATAGTTACTTACAACTGACAAAATAAAGTATTTTTTATAAATTTTGGATAAAAAAACAAATTATGACGCATTTAAAAATAGGCGATTCTGCGCCCAATTTCGATTATACAACCAGCGAAAATAAACAAATTTCGTTGGAAAATTTGAAAGGAAAGAAAATCATCTTGTACTTTTACCCCAAAGACAACACGCCGGGTTGCACCGACGAGGCTTGTAACCTGCGCGACAATTATGAGTTGTTAAAACAAAAAGGCTACGAAGTAATAGGTGTTAGCCCCGATTCTGAAAAATCGCATTCTAATTTTGCCCAAAAATTTCAGCTTCCATTTGGTTTGATTCCAGACACTGAAAAAAAAGTTTTGAATGATTATGGCGTATGGGGCGAAAAAAAGATGTATGGTAAAACATATATGGGAGTAAACCGAACTACTTTTGTAATCGATGAAAATGGTAAAATTGAAAAGATATTTGAAAAAGTAAAAACAAAAGACCATACAAATCAAATTTTGACTGATAAATAATTCAACAACAAATATTTATTTTATTAATTAATTAAAATTCAATCTATTAATTCAAATCCATTTTTTAATAAATATTTGTAAGCAATTGTTTTTAGATTAATTCAATAAAGTTGAAACATTTGGTTTTTGAAAAAAACGCACTAACTAAAAAATAAAATAGCAAAACAAAATGGCAAAAAAAGAAGAAAGCATAGACAGTTTAAGGGAAGAAAAATTAAAATCCCTTCAACATACATTAGATTTAATAGATAAAAATTTTGGCAAAGGCACCATTATGCGTTTGGGCGACAAAGCAGTTGTTGATATTGCCAGCATTTCGTCTGGTTCTATTGCGCTTGATGTTGCTTTGGGAGTAAATGGCTTTCCCAAAGGTAGAATCATCGAAATATTTGGTCCTGAATCGTCAGGTAAAACCACTTTGGCTATTCATGCAATGGCGGAAGCTCAAAAAGCAGGCGGGATTGCAGCAATTATTGACGCAGAACATGCTTTTGACCGTTTTTATGCCGAAATGCTTGGTGTTGATACCAATAATTTGCTCATTTCGCAACCCGATAACGGTGAACAAGCTCTCGAAATAGCCGACCATTTAATTCGTTCGGGCGCAGTAGATATTATGATAATCGACTCTGTAGCAGCACTTACGCCAAAAGCTGAAATTGAAGGCGATATGGGCGATTCGCGCATGGGATTGCAAGCGCGCTTAATGTCGCAAGCCTTGCGTAAAATTACTGCAAGTGTAAGCAAATCAAATATTGTTGTCATTTTTATCAACCAATTGCGCGATAAAATTGGAGTTATGTTCGGAAATCCCGAAACGACTACTGGTGGTAATGCTTTAAAATTCTACGCATCTATTCGTTTGGATATTAGAAAAGTAGGTCAAATAAAAGCGGGTGAAGACGTTACAGGAAATCGCACACGGGTAAAAGTTGTAAAAAATAAAGTGGCACCTCCTTTTAAAAAAGCTGAATTTGACTTAATGTTTAATGAAGGAATTTCAAAAACAGGCGAAATTCTTGATTTGGGTGTTGAAAATGGAATTGTGAAAAAAAGTGGCTCGTGGTACAGCTATGGCGACACTAAACTTGGACAAGGACGTGATGCTGTAAAAGTTTTACTAGGTGATAATGTGGAACTTGCTCAAGAACTAGAAGCAAAAATCAGAGCTGCATTATTAAGCGGCGAAGCTACTATAAAAGTATCTGGCGACGATTAAAACGCAATCTTTTCTTTCAGAAAACGTTTAATTGAATGTTTCTTATAAAACAGACAATTAAACGTTTTATTTTTTAAGTAACTTGTTGCTCAATACTATTTTAATAGCAATACCGCTGGTAATGGCTACAGCCCAAACAACCAGTTTCATTTTATTATTTTTAAAAAAAGATGCTGCCAAATTTTTTACCATCGGAAAAGAGTTGGCGATTACCTCTTTTTTTATAGCATCTTTTAAACCACCGTCAGTTGTTTTTGAGTTTAAAAGAACATTGCCCATTCCAAAAGGAATTTTATCGGCTACATTTTTTTTAATACTTCCTTCTTTTTGTAAAATTTCTTGTTCTAATTGTTGCTTAACATATTCAAATGTAGCATAATTAGTTATTTTAATTTCTTTTTTTGTGTTTGTCATTTTTTATATAAACCTACTAAATCCTACTTTTTGTTTGTAAAAAAATTCAACAATTATGTAGTTAATCAAATATAATTGTATATTTATTTTGCCCAGTATTTATAATTATTTGATTGCAAAAATGTATGCTTCAAATAAATAGCACACAGGCACTTATTTTTTATCTCCCACCATGGTTTCTTCTTCCTTAGGGTTGAGAAAGCCAAATAACACTTTATTTCGGATAGGATTTATAATAATGAATCGTTTAAAAATTACCAAAACAATGAGTATTGCGAGGTAAATAAGCCCCACCATGAAAAAACCTTTTCCGAAACTATCGAATTTTTCGCCCAAATAAAAGCCCAAACTTAGGCTCAAAAATAAAAACATTAGTGAGAAAAGCGCAATAAAAATGATAGTTGCCGTAAAATTAGCCGAGGCTAATGCCATACGTTCAGCAAACGTAAAGCGAGCAAGTTTTAAGCGTAAATTGATATATTCTTTTATGTCTTCAAACATAGATTATTCTATATTTATATTATTGATATTACAAATTAAAAATGAAAAAAGCGGTATTCTGCTATATGTAAAATACCGCTTTTGCTTATGCTTTTAGGATTGTTTTTGAGCTTAAAAAAACTTAAAACTCCTTTTTATCAAGCAAAAGTAGTTTATACAACAGGAGTAGTAGCTTTGTTTTGAACTATTTTTTGTTCTTTAGCTTTTGAAAGCAAACCATCAGCTTGATCTTTCAATTTGCTCGAAAATTCAGTCAAATAGTCAATAACTTCGTCTGTTTTTTCGCTCAATTTGTCGCGTGTGTCTTTTCCACTTGATGGAGCTAATAAAAATCCGGCAGCTACACCAGCTAATGCACCAGCAAAAGCTGCTAACAATACTTTTGATAAATTATTCATAATTTCTCTGTTATTTGTTATTTTATATTTATTTAGTCTGTATTTCAGACGATTCTTTTTTAGTTTTTAATTAGGTAAAATTACAAATTAAAACGGAATTAGAAAAGTTTTCAACTCTTTTTTTTATTTGTTTTTCCAAAATATGAAAAAAGTATTTTAAATAAGTTAAAATAAAATCACTTAAAGCATAAAAAAACAAAGCCTTGGCTGATTTACAATTTAATTAAAATTTGTAAATTTGCCAAGGCAAGTAAGACAATAAATGCGAAAGTTTATTTTATAATGTATTCGATTTCCAATTTTGGGTGTTTTGCAGCATTTGCATGATCGCTAGAAGCTAAAATCAATGCTTTGCTTGCAGTTTCGAGTTGTAAACGGATATGAAATCCAAAGCTTTTTGTTTTGTAGAAAACCATGTCTTTTACTAAATTTGTAACGTTGATGTTAGTAAAATCTTGGTTTTCAATATCTGATTTTGGAACAGTTATTTGGTTTGTATTGCTCAAAAAGGGTTGATTTTCCCAATTAATGGTTTGCTCGTCCCACTCTGAGGTTATTCTTTTGATTATAAAATAGTTATCTCCAAAATGTTTTGATGTTACTTTTGAATCATCATTGAAATATAAAGAGAGAGATGCATTTGTTATAATTGCGTTTTCAGGAATTGACGAAAGGTCAAAATTTATCAAAAAACGAGTTACATTAAGTCCAGTTCCGGAGTTGATTGCTAAAAGGCTAGCATCGCTCTCGTTGCCAAAATTAATAGTTTGATTTATTGACGAAATGGTAGCATCAACACCTTCGGAGGTATTGGGTTGAAGGGTTACTTTTTCAGTTAAAACCACTTCTTCTTTTTCGCATGCTGCAAAATTGATTACCAATGCTAAGAATATTATTACTTTAGTAAAGTTTTTCATCGGGGCTTGCTTTTTTTGAGGTTTTAAACTGATACAAAGATAGGTATTTTTACTCACTAATGCAAATATTTAGTGTGTGAAATACTAAAAAATCTAGTTGAAGTTTGTTTTTTTAAGGTTGAATGCTGTCTTTAAGTAGTTGAGTGTAAATTACTTATTATTAGCTATCAATGCAGTTTCTATTTTCTTGACTAAATTCTAACACTCAGAATATCAATGTTTTGCATTTTGATTATTTGTTTACCTTTTTTTCACCTTTCTTAAAAATAACTGTTAAAATTGCTTAATTTGTATGATAAATTCTAGGATAAAATACCTAATTAATGCACTTTTAGGTAAAACACCTATATTTCCTTTTTGTAAAGAAATTTTAAATTGCATGAGTAAAAATACTCACTCGCATAATTTAGGATATTCAAATAACATAACTTTAAAAACTTTGCTCTTATGCTAGTTATAATCAACACTTTCGTTTATTTTCGTTCGCTTAGTTCTTTATTTTAAATATTTAAAACCTATCTTTTTGTTTGTTTTTGAAAATTAATCAATATTTGCACAATGCAATTTTCCATAAATTTTAAGCACTTGTGCTTTTTTTATTGGAGCAAACTTTTTTGTAATCAAATAGATTTTAAGCATTTGACAAAACGAAATATACAATTTATTTTGTCTTAGTGCTTAATAAAATTTTTATTCAATAAATTTAAGTTGTTAAATGAAAAATATTTTTTTTTTACTATTTCTAATTTTTATTTCGTGCAATTCTGAAACAAAATCACTTTCCAACGAAAAATCCCTCTCTACTGAAACTATTGATTATGCTAAAAATTTTGAAATTCACTATTTTGAAAATTATACAAAGCTAAAAGTAAGAAACCCTTGGCAAGGTGCAGACAATGTGGAATATAATTATATTCTTTCATCTAGCCACAAAATTAAAAACAGTATAAAAACTCCTATACAAAAAGCAATAGTGCTTTCTACTACCCATATTGGCTTAATTGATTTTGTAGGCGAATCGGATAAAATAATAGGAGTTTCTGGTTTAGATTTTGTAAACAATGCTAAAATAATATACAATGCAACTCAAAAAAAAGTGCATGATGTTGGATATGGTGTAAATTTGAATTACGAGCTTTTGTTGAAATTGAAACCCGATGTAGTTTTTGTTTATGGTGTAAACGCCGAAACCAAAGCTCAAATTGATAAATTGAATGACTTGGGAATCAATGCAGTAATCATAGCTGAATATTTAGAAGAAACTCCTTTGGCTCAAGCTGAATGGGTAAAATTTATGGCGTGTTTTTTTGAAAAATCAACCGAAACTTCCCAAAAATTTGATGAAATAGCTAAAACCTACCAAGATTTGAAAAAACTAGCAAGCAATGTTTCTACGAAGCCTTCGGTGATGGCAAATTTGCCTTACAATGGCATTTGGTATGTAGCGGGCGGAAAGTCTTTTCCTGCAACTTTGCTCAAAGATGCAGGAGCAAATTACATTTGGAAGCACATTAGCTCCTCCGAAGCTGTTCCGATGAGCATTGAGAAAGTAATTTTAGCTGCTGAAAATGCTGATTTCTGGATTAATTCAGGAAATGTGAATTCTTTAGAGCAAATTAGCAATGTTGATGAGCGAGTTGGTAACTTAAAAGCTCTAAAAAATAAAAATATCTATAATAATAACAAGATTTGCAGCCCAAAAGGTGGAAATGATTACTTTGAGTCGGGGATTTGCAATCCTCACATTTTGCTTAAAGACCTTATTTCTATTCTTCACCCCGAATTACTTCCTAATTATGAGCCAAGATATTATTATAGATTGAATTGAGTAAAAAAAATGATGTTTTAGAAAGCCATTTGATGAAGAATACTTTCAAGATTTCAATTCTATTCTATTGTAAATCTGCTAGTTAAAAATTCATCAGATGGCTATATTTTCGTTTAGGCTGTCTCTTTAATTACTGAATAAATATCAAGTAAACCAGATAAATAATATAAATAATTGTAAAGATGGCACCTTCGATGCGTTTAATTTCGCGTTTTCCTATGGCAATAGTGCTAAAAAAAAGCAGCAGACTAGCCAGCATTGCAACTGAAATGTCAATATTTGCAAATTTATTGAGTGGTAAAGGACTGATTGTAGCCGTAAGTCCTAAAATGAAAAAAACATTTATTAGGTTTGAACCAACCACATTTCCAATTGCAATGTCTGAATTCTTTTTGTAAGCAGCTACCACTGAAGTTGCTAGTTCAGGTAAGGAAGTGCCGACAGCTACTATTGTTAATCCAATTACAGAGTCGCTAATTCCTAAAAGTCGTGCAATATTTACGGCACCTTCTACAAAGTATTTTCCACCAAAATAAAGTCCAGCTACCCCAGCTATTACCAACAAAACCGATTTCCACAAAGGTTGTTGCTTAATTTCTTCAGCTTTTGAGCTTTCGTTTCCAGCTATTTGGAAGGTGTAATACATAAAAATAACAAAAAAACAAAGCATTACTAAACCATCAATGCGAGTAAGTACATTATTCGTGCCGTGGTCGAAAAATATATCGTTGCCCATTATTCCAATAAGCAAAATGGCTAATATTCCTAATGGAATTTCTTTAAATTGGGTATTCTTTTGAATAGTCAAAGGATAAACCATTGCAGACAATCCAAGTATTAGCAAAATATTAGAAATATTACTTCCCAAAATATTTCCGACTGCTATGTCGGTATTTCCATTGAGTGCCGAAATGATGCTAATAGCCAGTTCTGGCGTAGATGTTCCGATGGAAACTATTGTCAAACCAATTACTAAATCGGGTATTTTAAAGCTTTTGGCAATAGATGAAGCTCCATTTACTAACCAGTTTGCACTGAAAACTACTAGAATTAATCCACCAATCAAGAATAATATATTCATATAAATAATTGAAAATTATTGTTTTTAAAAATGATAATTGGTTATTTCTTTAATTTTATTATTACAAGAAATAGAAAACAAATATTTTAAAATGTACTTCAAAGGCTAAAAAATTCGGAAAATTTAATTACCAAAGACTAATCAGAAAAAAGTATCAGACAAGCTTGTTTTGTATGTCTCCATTTTTCTAAAAATGAATTTCTATTTTTAAATAAAGCAAAGATAGATTTTTTTTATGAAGAACGAAAATTAGTTTGCGAAAAAACATTTCAAAAAAAAAATGTCATTTAAGCTAAGTTTTCTAAAAAAAAATTACTTTTGTAGCATAATAAAAACTATCTATGAGAGCTAATTGAATGAAAAAAACTGTTTTAATAGTAGATGACGAACCCATAAATTTGGAAATTTTGGTCAATTTTATACAAGAATTGAATTTTAATGTATATATAACCAATAACGCTACAAAAGCATTTGAAATTTCGGAAAAAAAAGTACCCGATGTGATTATTACCGATTGGGAAATGCCCCAAATAAACGGAATAGAACTTGTTAAAATGCTAAAATCTAGCAAAATAACCAAAGATATTCCTGTAATAATTTGCACGGGCGTAATGATGAGTTCGCAAAATCTAAAAACTGCACTCGATGCAGGTGCTGTGGATTATATACGCAAACCAATTGATTTTATTGAACTTACAGCGCGTTTAAGTTCAGCTCTTCGTTTATCAGAAAGTCTTAAAGAAATAAAACAGCTCAACGAGAACAAAGATAGAATGTTTGAAATTATTGCTCACGACCTTAGCGGACCGGTTGGACATGTTTACGCTATTTTGTCGCCCGAAATAATAAATTCGCTCAACGATAAAATGTTTAAAGAGTTTTTGGTTTCCGCTCGTTTACAAATTAATGCAGCCTATAGTTTGCTTCAAAATTTGCTCTCGTGGGCTCGCTCTCAACGAAATAAAATTGAATTTTACCCCGAATTAAACGATTTAAATTCAGCGTTAGAAGATACTCTCGAATTATTAAAAGCCAACCGCAATGAAAAAAATATTAAAATTACTTGGCAGAAATTAAGTTCTTCAGTAGCTTTTTTTGACCGAAACATGATTCTTACTGTGCTTAGAAATCTGATTTCTAATGCTATAAAATTCACAAACAGTGAAGGTGAAATCAAAATAACTACTGATTTTTTTTCAGATTCGATAAAAATAAGTATTCAAGATAATGGTGTTGGTATTTTAAAAAAAAATTTGGATAAACTCGAAAATAAAATACCATTTACTTGTTTTGGCACAAACCGCGAGAAAGGTTCTGGCTTAGGCTTGCAACTTTGCCGCGATTTTATTGCCATCAACAAAGGTCAATTTTTCATAGAAAGTCAAGAAAATAAAGGAAGTACTTTTTCTTTTACTTTACCTAGAACTGAAATATTTTCTAAATAGTAAAAAAAAAACAGTACTAATTCAAATATAATTCTTTGCTAAAATAAACAAAAATTACTATTTTACTTGTTTTATTAGCATTCCTGGATATAAATTTTTACTGCTGCCCTTAAAAACGGTTGCACTAACATTGCTGTTGGGCATAGCTTCTTCGTTGTCGTCGGGTAATTCTATTTTTTTGCCATCTAACTTGAATCGATTATCCCAAATTTGGTCTTTATCTACAGTTATTCTTCCTTTACTTACATATTTAATGATTCCGGTTTTACTATCAACTACTTGTTCGAGAATTTCAAATTTCTCGCCACCTTCTAAGCCTTCTTTTCTACCAATTTTAGCCGTTATTGGGTCAATAGACGAAATCGGAGTTTTGGTTTTGAAAACATCGTAACTTTTTTGCAGTTTCGCATAAACTCGGTCAATGTTTCTGATTGTAGCTACTTTAATAATTTCTTCGGGAGTAGCTTTGTCTTGGCTCGAAAACAAAACCATGCTTGTAGCTTTTTCACTTCCTACAAGTTTCAATTGAAACAAGTTGGTATTATCAAATGCTTGTTTTTTATTTTTATCAATATTTGAGTTATCCATCCAAAAGTCTTGATAGAAAATAGCTGCAATAGAATCGTTCCATTCGAGCTGATAAAGAAACGAAGTAGTCCAAACTGAATATCCGTCTTTCGTTTTTTCGTAAACTTTTTCGGCACTTTTAATTGCAGTATTTCGCACTAGTTCGGTAGTTATTTGGTTTGCTTTACTAAGAGCAATATCTCTAGTAATGGCAGCCATCTTTTCATTGCTCACAAAATTCATTTTCGAAATAATTACAAAGGTATTTTTAATCAATTCTTCACCAGCGTCTGACAGCAATGCATCGCCTCTGGCTGCTCCTTTGGCTATATTTGCTTGCATCTCGCTTGCATCGTAAAAACCGCGCTCCCCTATTAGGTTCATATCGAAAGTTCCATCTGCTTTTCTATTAAACCACTTAGCAACCAACAAATTAGCCATTTTAGTTGCGTCAAAATATTTTCTTATAATGATGGGATAATCTTTTAATTGGTTGTCGATTATTCCTGAAGTGGCTGTGGAAAGAACATTTTTAATAAATTTTCCGGCTTTAGTTTGATTTATACTATCTGCTAAACGGTCAGCATCTGTAACCTGAAAATTTAAGGGATTGAATGATTTTTCCAAAACAAAATGCTCGTTGTATTTGTCTGGAAAAGGAGCTTCATAATAAGCTCTTATAATGGTATCTTTGTTTGGAAAATTTTCTGATTCCATTAAGAGGGTATGTAGCGAGCTACGTCTGTAATTTTGAAGACTTTCGTTATTTTTTTGTGCCCAAATTAGACCTCCAAACAACACTAAAATGATAGAACTTACTATTATTTTTTTCATAATTTTTTAAAATTAGAATATTTTTAATCAGAAAACAGTTCTTTTACCTTGTTATTTTTTATTCTTTTAATTGTTGCGAGTAAATTTCTTTACTTTCAATAACTTCGAGTGCTTTTTTGAAAGCATTACTATCTTGATTGATTATTTCAAAATATTGGCTAGTTCCCCAATAATTTAAAGCAATATTCGATTTTATTGATGTACTAATATTTGATTTGGAGATTAAAAAATCCTCTTTACTGTATTTGATGCCTTCATTTTTAGCAAAAAGTATCAATTGGTCGAATATTTGGTCTGTTAGTATAAAATTATCTCTAAAAGAATTAAAATCGGGATATTTTTTTTTCATTTCTTGCCTATTCTGGTCGATATAATTTACCGAAAATAAGTTTATAATGCCTTTTCGGATTAAATGACTAAAATAATTGCTCATTCCGGAAGTATCGATTGGAACAAAAATATCTGGCATTATTCCGCCACCACCATAAACTTTTCGTTTGTTTTTGAGCGTGTTGAATTTTTCATTTTCAGGAAAATGTATGCTGTCTTGGTATGAAAGCTCGCCACTGTTGTATCTATTTATTAAGTCTTTGTTGTACAAATCGATACCATCTTCATAGGGTTTTTGAATCAATCTGCCAGTAGGTGTGTAATAGCGTGCTGTTGTGAGCCTTATCATAGAACCATCGGGCAAATAAAAAGGGCGTTGAACCAAGCCTTTTCCGAACGAACGCCTGCCTATTACAATGCCTCTGTCCCAGTCCTGAATAGCTCCGGTTAATATTTCGCTGGCTGAAGCTGTATTTTCATCGATTAAAATTACGAGCTTTCCTTTTTCAAATTCGCCCTCAGTTTTTGCGTAGTAATCTTCTCTAGGAGAATTAGTTCCTTCTGTATAAACGATTAAATTTCTATCTGTTAGAAATTCGTCGGCAAGTTCAATTGCTGATTTTAGATAGCCGCCACCGTTGCTGCGCAAATCTAAAATTAAGTTTTTTAGACCTTCGTTTTTTAATTGACTCAAGGCAGTTTTGAATTCGGTATTTGTAGTAGCTGCAAATTTATTAAGTTTTATGTAGCCTGTGTTTTTGTTGGTCATATAGCTGGCATCGAGGCTGTAAATGGGAATTTTATCTCGCGTGATGGTAAAATTAAGCAATTCCGCAACTCCTTTTCGTTTGATGCTGATATTTACTTTAGACCCTTTTTCACCCAACAATTTTTCACGAACATCAGCGTTTTTGATTCCAATTCCTGCTACGTTTTTGTCTTCAATTTTTACAATTCTGTCGCCGGCAAATATTCCTACTTTTTCTGAAGGACCACCTGTAACGGGCATCACTACAAATATTGTGTCGTTTAAAATATTAAATTGCACACCTATTCCGTCAAAACTGCCTTGCAAAGGTTCGTTCATTTCATTTACCTCGTCTTTATTTATGTAAATACTGTGAGGGTCAAGGTCTTGAAGCAATTGTACTATGGCATCATCTACTAGTTTTTCTTGGTTAGTAGAATCAACATAATACTTTGAAACATAACTCAATACACGCATGAGCTTATAGCTGTTGTCAGTTAGAACTTGAGCATTAAGTTCGATTGATAAATAAAATAAGAGTAGTTGAAGCGAGCCAAAAAAAAGTATTTTTTTCATATATTTTATTAATAGGAAATACTGAAATTAAGAAAAGTTTTTATCACAAATAAAAACAAATTTACAAAAATGAAATGTAAGCACCAGTGCTATTTTAATTTGAACAAGCCTTTTTGTAATCAAATAGATTTTAAGTACTTGGCAAAATGAAATATACAATTTAATTTGACTGACTACTTAATTATTTTTCTAAATTTGAATATTCTTAAAATTAATTTAAAAAATTGAGGCAAAAGTTTAAATATGTTTATTACTTTTGTATGTTTTTTTAAACAACAAATATACAACAAAATAAGGAAAAATTAAATAGTTTGTTCTTTTTTATTCTAAAAATTAAAAGAATTTTACAAAGTCTTTGTTTTTTTAAGCTTTTGTTTGCAAAAACTTAAAACTTTGGGCTATTAATCAATTATTTAACATTTTAATTTAAAAAAATAAATTATGCTTTCAACTTCGTATATGAAAACAAAAAGACAAAATGAAATAGTGAATACAACAACACATTTCATAGGCTTATTGCTTAGTATATTTGCTTTAGTTTTAATGCTTATAAAATCGAATAACACAGGAAATGTAGTATCTACCGTTAGTGCAGTAATTTTTGGCATGAGTATGATTGTACTTTATGCAGCATCGAGTATTTACCATTATGTGTCGAAACTTAGGTTGAAATTTTACCTTAATAAAATAGATCATTCGGCTATATACTTGCTTATTGCCGGAACTTATACTCCTTTTACACTTTTGGTTTTGCCTGGTGCTTGGGGTTGGAGTATTTTTGGAATAATTTGGAACTTGGCGCTTGCTGGCATTATTTTTAAAATTTTCTGGTATCGTCAAAAATACAAAGCTATTTCAGCAATTGCTTATGTATTAATGGGTTTGGTGATAGTTGTAGCCATTAAACCATTGGTTGGTAATTTACATTCAAATGGTGTTTTTTGGTTGGTAGCCGGAGGTGTAAGTTACATTGGTGGTGTATTTTTTTATCTTTCTAAGAAAATAAAATTTTCGCATGGAATATTTCACCTTTTTGTACTTTTGGGTACTTATTGCCATTTTCATGCAATTTATTATTATGTACTTCCGCAATAAATTACTTTTTCTAATGTTTTATAATATTTTTTTACATTTATTTTGTTTTTTATTAAAAAGAATATTTATATTATAATCAAATAGTTACAAAATATAAACAAATGAATTCAAAAATAGACCTTTTTTTTGAAAAATCCGGAGTTTATATTCGGTATTTCCTCTATGCAATTGCTATAGTGCTAATTTCGTACTCCTTGCCAAATCAGCGAAAATTTATGTACGAGTACCAAAAAGGCTCGCCATGGATGCACGAAAATTTAATTGCCCCCTACAGCTTTACTATTTATAAGCTAAATGAAGAAATTCTACACGAAAAAGATAGTTTAAAACACGATATAAAGCCGTATTTCAAGAAAAACGAGCAAGTTAAATTAAATCAACAAAATCTTTTTAAGATTCACTTTGATACCGTTTGGATTTCATATTTTAAAGGCGAAAATAAAAAAAGCTTGAAAATTTTAGAAGAATGCCTTGCTACTTTTGATTATGTTTATGACAAGGGAATAGTGGAGTTTATTGATGATGGTGAGAAAATTAATACCGGATTTATTATTATTGAAAACAATATTTCGGAGGAAATAGATTTTGAAGATATTTTTACACTCAAAACTTCCTATTCCTATTTTGTATCGGAGTTTGAAAAAATTTTAACCAAAGACAAAAACATAAAAGATGTAACTGAATTTATAAGAAAACTTCATTTAAATGAATTTATTCAGCCTAATGTGCTGCTGGATAAGGAAACAACCTCAAAAGTAAAGCAAGCTAAATTAAACTCCATTTCGCTTACACGCGGAATGATTCAAAAAGGAGAATCAATTATTTCGCAAGGTGAAATTATTAGTTTAAATGCGTTTAGGATTTTAGAATCGTATAGAAAACACTTTGAAGCTGAATCAAGTTTTTCAAATATAAACTCAATTTTGATAGGTCAAATATTTATAGTAGCGATTTCAATTTTGCTGCTTTATTTATTTCTGAAAACCTACAGACGCGATATCTACAACAATACTCGACAAATAGCTTTGCTTTTATTTTTGATTGTAATCACAGTTTTTGCAGCTAGCGTGCTCGAAAATTATAATAAAGCAAGCATTTATATTTTTCCGTTTATTTTGTTACCCATAATAATTAAAGTTTTTTTCGATGCTCGAGTTGCTTTTTTAGCGTTGGTTGTGGCAATTATGATGATAGGTTTTGTTGTTCCAAATGGATTTCATTTTTCTTTTATGCAAATTACAGCCGGTTTTATTGCCATTATTAGCTTGGCAACCTTGAGTAGGCGCGGTAATTTTTTTACTACCTCCATTTATGTTTTTTTGAGTTACAGCTTTATGTATGTAGGTATTTCGCTTATTCAAGAGGGTAGTTTTAACCAAGTGCAATGGCAAAATTTAATTTATTTTGCAATAAACAGTTTGCTTTTGCTAACGGTTTATCCGTTAATTTTCATTTTTGAAAAAATGTTTCGCCTCATTTCAGACCTTACTTTAATAGAACTTTCAGACCTTAATCAACCTTTGCTCAGAAGGTTAGCCGAAGAAGCTCCCGGTACTTTTCAGCATTCGCTTCAAGTTGCAAATCTAGCAGTTGAAGCCATTTACGAAATTGGCGGCGATGCTTTACTTGCAAGAGTAGGTGCACTTTACCACGATATTGGAAAAATAATTAGACCTCAATTTTTTATTGAAAACCAGCGCAATGGAATAAATCCTCACGAAAAATTAGATTATTTAATCAGTGCTAAATACATTATCAACCATGTAGCTGACGGAGTAAATTTGGCACATAAATATAAGCTACACAATTCTATTATCAGCTTCATTACTACGCATCATGGTGAAAGTAAAGTGGAATATTTTTTAAGAACTTACAAAAATGAAAATCAGGGAATTAGTATTGATGAAACAAAATTTTCGTATCCGGGTCCAAACCCTAAAACCCGCGAAAATGCTGTTGTTATGATGGCTGACTCGGTCGAAGCTGCCACACGAAGCCTGAAAGACCTTACTCCCGAATCGATTGATGCAAGAGTAGATATGGTTATTAATCATCAAATTCAGCGACAATTATTTTATGAAGCTGACATTACTTTTAAAGAAATTGCAAAAGTAAAAGAAGTTTTCAAAAATAAAATGAAAACCATTTACCACGCTCGCATAGAATATCCAAAAGAAAAATAAACACAAGGAGGTAGATAAGCATCAGTGCTATTTTAATTGGAGCAAACCTTTTTGTAAACATTTTAATTTTAAGTACTTGACAAAACATAACATACAATTTAATTT
>DZBP01000177.1 GCA_022729915.1 Draconibacterium orientale
TTCTTCTTCTATTGCCATTATAAGTTGGTCGTCTTTGAAAAGACAGGCTGACGAATCGCCGTGAAAGGTATTTAGTCCTAATATATACATTTTGGTTTGATAACTAATTTTTGTGATGAAAGCGCAATGCTTTGTTTTTTGGGGTTTGAATTATTTTGTTAAATGTAAAAATAAAAATACAATGCGATACAAGGTATTGCATTGTATATTTATTGTAAACAATTAAATATTAAACAATTAATCTTATTACACGGTCATGATGTCTTTTTCTTTTTCGTCCACTGCTTTATCTACTAATTCAGTGTATTTTTTTGTTAAATTTTGAACATCTTCTTCCGCTGTTTTTAATTCGTCTTCCGAAATGTCGCCAGACTTTTCAAGTTTTTTCAAATCTGCGTTTATTTCTTTGCGGGTGGTTCTAACACTTATTTTGGCAGTTTCTCCTTCGTTTTTAACTTGTTTTACCAAGCCTTTGCGTCGTTCTTCGGTTAGCGGTGGAACGCTAATTCGTATCATTTCGCCGTTATTGTTGGGATTTAAACCCAAATTGGAGTTTATAATAGCTCTTTCAATGGCGGCAAGCATGGTTTTCTCCCAAGGCTGAATTACCAATGTGCGTGCATCGGTAGTATTTACGTTGGCTACACGGCTTAGGGGAGTTTCAGTGCCATAATAATCAACTCTTACGCTGTCGAGCATGTGATGGCTGGCTTTGCCTGCTCGTATTTTAAGTAGTTCTTTGTCTAAATGTTCGAGAGCAGCTTTCATTCTGTCTTCTGCATCTTCCATGTACATTTGAAGTTCCTCGTTCATAATATGATAATTTTGAAGTGGTTTTAAAAATTCGTTTTGTAAGCTGTTTTGCTTTATAAACCGATAGAATTACTCATTAAATGAGCCTATTTTCTTCTAACGGATTCATTGTTTTCAGACTACAAAGTTATTAATTTTTATAAAATTACTACAATTTTTTCTATTTTTATTCAATAAATTTACTATTTTTTTCTTTTTTTTTGTATTTGAGCTTTTTTTTGCTCATTTCCAATGAGCTAAATTGTTAAAATTGAATCTGAATTTTTCGGTTACTTTTCTTTAGATTTGATTGAGAATCTTTGTTTAAAAACAAAAAAAGTAATAAAACATAAAATGCTTTATTACTTTTGTTTTGTTTTTACTAAAAAAACTTATTTTAGCGTTTTTATCTTTTCTTTTGCATACGAAACAGCTTCGTCGAATGTACTAAAAATATTAGCTCTATCGACCATACAAGTAATTTTATTTTTTTCGAAATCACTTAATATTTCGTTGTTTACACCCGAAAAAATAAGCAGAACGCCATAGCTTTGCAAATTGCGAATTGTACCTTTCAGATTGTGTAGTCCGGTTTGGTCAACAAATGAAACATGGCGCATTCGAATGATAAGAATTTTGTTTTTCATACCCACATTTTCAATTACTGCTGAGTAAGTACGCGCCGAACCGAAGAATAAAGGACCACTGATTTCATAAATGGCAATTCCTGTTGGAAGATTAGAATAATCGTCGATAATATCCGAGTCGATTACATTTTCAATGCGCCTTTCGGCTATGTCTGACATTCGTTTCATGAACAATAAGGCGGAAAGTACTACGCCAATTTGTATTGCAATGGTCAAATCGACCAAAACGGTCAAAAAGAAAGTGGTGAGCAAAATGATAATATCAAACAGCGAACCACTCAAAATGGACTTGAACGAGCGCCATTCGCTCATGTTGTACGAAACAACGATTAATATTCCTGCAAGGCTTGCCATTGGTATCAATTTTGCCCATTGACCTAAGAAAAGCATAATAAGTAACAAGGTAATAGCGTGAGCAATACCAGCAATAGGCGTTCTACCGCCATTCTTTACGTTGGTAGCTGTTCGGGCAATGGCTCCCGTGGCTGGAATACCTCCAAAGAGTGGAGTTATTATGTTTGCTATTCCTTGAGCAATTAACTCGGTGTTAGAGCGATGTTTGCCGCTTATCATACCATCGGCTACAACGGCTGACAGCAAAGACTCTATACCGCCCAAAAGTGCAATGGTTAAAGCCGGAGCAAAGTAATAGGGCAAATTAGTCCAATCAATAGTGGGTATATTGATGCTGATTTTGTTGGGAATATTTCCAAAAAATGATTCGATAGTAGTAACCGGCAAATCAAATAATTGTACTGCTGCTGTGGCGATAATAATGGCAATGAACGAACCCGGTATTTTTTTGATAAAACGCGTAGAATAAATGGTAACTAAAATGGTAGAAAGCGTAATCAAAGCTGCTACATAATTGAACGAAGCTATTTTTTCGATGTACAGCGTCCATTTGTCGATAAATTCGGAAGGAACTTTTTGAATATCGAGCCCGAGTGCATCTTTTACTTGCGTGGAAAAGATAACTAACGCAATGCCGCTTGTAAATCCAACAATCAAAGGATGTGGGAAATATTTGAGCAAAGCACCAAGCTTTAAAAAGCCAAATAATACAAGCATTACGCCAGCGAGCATAGTAGAAATAATAAGCCCATCGATTCCGTATTGTTCTAAAATACCAAATACAATAACAATAAAAGCTCCAGTAGGTCCGCCAATTTGTACACGACTTCCACCTAAAAAGGAAATTAGAAAACCTGCTACAATTGCCGTTATCAATCCCTTTTCGGGCGAAACGCCAGAGGCTACGGCAAAGGCAATTGCCAAAGGCAAAGCCACAATTCCTACTACAATACCTGCTAAAATGTCGGTGGTTATCGTTTTTTTATCGATACCTTTTCTTAGCAAACTAAACAATTTTGGTTTGAATAATTTATTCATTTTATTAATTTAAAAAAATATGAAAGGATTCTTAACTGTTGAATAAGATAACACCAAATCCTAATTAATGGATATACTTTGTGCTCTATAAAAGCCTCAAAGTCTTATTTTATTTCTATCTTTTCGCCTAAAAACTTAGGCTCTTTGCCTACAAGCACATCAATCATTACTTTTACTCGTGCTAAATGCTCTCTAGCTCGTGTTTTGAAGCCCCAATACATGCCAACGTCTTTGGCATTGAAGCCAATTGCCTCGATATTGTGCTGTTTGGCAATAAAAATGGCTCGTTGGTTGTGAAATTTTTGAGAAACAATGGTAATTTTAGACTCGTTGAAGATTTTTTTGCAGCGTACCACCGAATCTAATGTGCGAAATCCGGCATAATCGAGGAAAATTTTAGCTTCGGGAATGCCTTTTTTTATTAAATCTTGCCTCATTGTATTGGGTTCGTCGTAGTCTTTGCGGCTGTTGTCGCCACTTATGAGTATGAAATTTATTTTTCCGCTCTTGTAAAGTTTTACCGTTGCTTCAATTCGGTATTTGTAATACAGATTGATGTACTTTCCTTGTGTATATTTTCCAGTGCCTAAGAGTAAAGCGACTTTATTTTGCGGAATAAGTTCTACGGAATCAAATAATTTACTTTGACTTGATGTTTCTATTATTCGATTGGATATTAGAATACTAAGTAATGATAGGAATATCAAAACGGCTATTATTTTTAGCCCAAAAACAATGTTTTTTTTCATATTCTTAAAGAATTGTGATATAGTAAATTTCAATAGTTGCATTTTTATAGTGCTAAAAGGAAGTGCTAAGTTTCTTTTTACGACTATAACTTTCAAAAATTACAAAATATCGTTTATTTTTAGTTGATTTTAGATATAACAAATTAGTTAGTACTCAAAAAATTGTTGGTTATGGCTTGTCCAAAGTTTAAAACGTTGGATAAGCTTTTTGTTTTATATAATTTTTATTTATTTGTTGTATTTTTTTCTAGTCCGGCATCATTTTTTTTGAAACCGCTATGATTTTTTAAAATTCCGGCACGATTTTTTTTATTTCCGGCATCGTTTTTTTTGAAACCGGCACGATTTTTTTTCTGTTTGGCGTTATTTTTTTCGAGTTTGGTATGTTTTTTTTCACATTAGACCAAGAGAAATGGATAATGCCGAGTAATAAAAAAAAGGTGCGCAGATAAAATGTATTTTCAACTGCGGGATTAGATACGAATTTTTTTAATTTGCAAAGTAACAGTTTTTTTTTCAGAAATAAAAATAGATGAATAAACTGATGGTTTTGCTTAAAATATTTCGTTATTACAAAAAAAAAGTGCATATTTGTACAAAAAACAAACAATCTGCAAAGAAAAATTCAATGAGCAAACTTTATATTGTGCCCACGCCCATAGGAAATCTGGAAGACATGACTTTCAGAGCGATACGTATTTTGAAAGAAGTTGATTTGATTTTAGCCGAAGATACACGTACTACGGGCTTTTTGCTCAAAAAATTTGAAATTTCTACTCGCATGAGCTCGCATCACAAATTTAACGAGCATCAAACCAGTGAGTTGGTTGTAAATAGAATCTTGGCGGGCGAAACGATTGCGCTGGTTTCCGATGCGGGCACGCCAGGTATTTCTGACCCAGGTTTTTTTCTTGTTAGGGCTTGTATCGAAAGGAATGTAGAAGTAGAAACCTTGCCCGGCGCAGTTGCTTTTGTTCCGGCGTTGGTAAATTCGGGCTTACCTAGCGATAAATTTGTATTTGAAGGCTTTTTGCCTCAAAAAAAAGGCAGACAAACACGGTTGATTGAACTTTCGACCGAAACACGAACGCTCATTTTTTACGAATCGCCTTATCGATTGGTAAAAACACTCACTCAACTAGCCGAATTTTTTGGAAATGACCGCAAAGCAAGCGTTTCGCGCGAGCTGACTAAGCTTTACGAAGAAAACGCCAGAGGTACATTGGAAGAATTAATTCGGCATTTTTCTGAAAAAACTGTTAAAGGTGAAATTGTTATTATTGTAGAAGGGAGCAAAACAGAATGATAGAAGTAGAAAGAAAAGCGGAGATTAGTAGTTTAGATTTAGAGGAAATCTTTTTGAAGCTTTATGCTCGAACGGAAAATGCGTATTCGGTCGAATACATTGATACGTACTTAGACAACAAGCATTTGAATATTGCTGCCGACGAGCAAGAGCTTAGAATTAGAACCATTAACGAC
Source organism: Draconibacterium orientale (assembly GCA_022729915.1). Classification (GTDB taxonomy): domain Bacteria; phylum Bacteroidota; class Bacteroidia; order Bacteroidales; family JAIFNL01; genus JAIFNL01. The sequence continues at coordinate 5,063 of DZBP01000177.1, forward strand.
GAAGTAAACTCGCAAAAGCATTTGCTTACTTACAAAAGTAAGCCCATTGATGCCGAATCGAAGTCAAAAAACGAAATAGAACTCGAAATAGAAAGTGCTGAAACAATGCTCGAAATTTTTCGTTCGATGGGTTTTGAGGTAAAGGCTCAATTTACCAAGGAATGTGTTAATTTTCCTTTTACTTACAAAGGTTACACTATTTTAGCTACGGTAGTTGAGTTTACTGACAAGAGCGAAATTTTCTTGGAAATAGAAACTCAAATAGAGGTTTACGAAAATTTTGAATTGGCTATGCACGTTGTTGGTGAAATTTTTAAGCAATTGGAGATAGATGGCTCGCATTTTTCCAATGAGTATTATACTGATTTTATGTAATAGTATTCATACTAAGAGATTCACGCAAAGTAGCTAAGACGCAAAGATTTATTACTTAGCCTTTTTGCGGCTTTGAGTGAAATGTTATTTACACAATCATCGAAACTAATGAGTTAAGAAGTATCATAAAAAAACGTCGTAGTTTTCTGTGTAAACTACGACGTTTCTTTTTTTTATTGTTTTATTTTTTTAATAGCAATATACATTGCTATTGCAACTCCTATTATAGATGAAATAGCTGTAACAATGGGTTTAGGGTTGGTTAAATAAGCATCGATTTTATTTCCCGCAAAGGCAAATAAAAAGATTACCGCTAACATTTGAAACGAAACGGTAGAGTATTCGATGTATGAGTTTGGTTTTTTATTATTTTGCAGGTTCACCTTTTGGTCGTGCGTCGCCTCTGCCAACAATTTTATCGCCCATATCGCAAGTTCCTGTAAATATAGCACCCGGCTCTATTGATAATTTGCTCGTGATGATTTCACCTTTTAAGTTAGAGTTCGCTTTAAGGGAAAGCAATTCGCTTACGCTTACTCTGCCTTCAATTTTACCAAACACATCAGCGTTTTTGCAGCTAATATCTCCAACAATTATTCCGGTCGGACCTACAACTAATTTACCGTTGGTAGTTAAATTTCCATTTAAGTTTCCATCGATTCTAATATCGCCATTGGTAGAGTTGATTTCTCCCTTTATGCTTGTTCCGGCACCTATCAAATTTATCTTATTCGATTCGGTGGTTTCTACTGGTTTTGCCATTGTTATTTGTTTACTTTAAAATATTTCTCAATTTAAACAAAATGCTTAAATTGAGAAATGTTATTAAATCAGTTTATATTAAAATTATATCGTATTATATCCTTTTTAAAACAAAAAAAATTGTGCTAAAATATCAAAAACAAAGATATAAAATTTTTTTTAATTATTAATTATTAATTATTAATTATTAATTATTAATTATTAATTATTAATTATTAATGTTTAACG
>DZBP01000178.1 GCA_022729915.1 Draconibacterium orientale
ATAATTTATAATTCAAAATTTCTACTTAAAATGAAACAGCATTATTTAATTGTCATACTAGCAGCAATTGTGTTTCTTTATACCGATTGCCAAAAGGCTTATGCTTTGCACGCTAATTCTAAAAACAAAACGATTATGATTGATTCCTATGAAAAACTCTGGGCAAAAGTCGATTCTTTGCAAAACAAAGGTTTGCCCAAATCGGCATTAGAAGTAGTAAACACCATTTACGACTTGGCTAAAGCTGACAAAAATGACCCTCAATTGGTCAAAGCTTACATACATCGCATGATGTTTAGACGCAATATTGAAGAAAAAGCTTTCGAATCTTTCATTTTTGAAATGGAAAAAGACCTGCTCGAAATGGAAGCTCCTTTGCAACAAGTAATGCACTCTTTAGCTGCCGAAATGTACTACATGTACTATCAGCAAAACTATTGGAAGTTTCAAGACCGAAGCGAAACGCTCAATTTTCAGCCCGACGACATCGAAACATGGACGCTGAGCCAATTGATTAACAAATCGATAACCCATTATCAAAGCTCGCTCGAAAATCCCGAAGTTTCGCAAGCCACTTTGCTTTCTACTTACAAAGATATATTGATTAAAGGGACACACGAAGAGCGCTTACAAAGCACAATTTATGAGTTTTTGGTAAAACGTGCACTTTTGTATTTCAAAAATACACAACTTACTATCAATCGCCCTGCCGACCAATTTACCCTTAAAGAGGATTTCTATTTTGCCGATGCCGATGAGTTTATGTCAATCGACATTCAAACCAAAGACACGCTTTCTTTGCATTTTTATGCCATTAAATTATTTCAAAACCTACTCAAATTCAACAAAGAAAGCGAGAATATCGATGCTTTTGTTTTCAACGACATCGAACGCATTGAGTTTATAAATGCTTACAGTACCAATTTGGAAAAGGAAGTTTTGTATTTCAATGCTTTAGAAAAAATAGAAAGAAAATATTCGGAAAACGAATACGCTGGCGAAGCGTCGTATTTAAAAGCACTTTTTTATAAAAACAATGCTTCTCGCTATAATTTTTTACAACCCGAAACTTTTAAATACAAAGAATATTTTCTTACAGCTCATCAAATTGCAAGCAATGCAGCCGATAAATTTCCTAAAACTATGCTTGCTCAAAAATGTGCTTGGATAATGAATGAAATAGAGCAAAAGCAAGTTCAGTTTGAAGCCGAAAATTATCTTACGCCCAATGCCAATTTTCCTATTCGAATAAGTTATAAAAACGTTAGCAAATTGTACGCTAAAGTTATAAAAATTGATAGAAAACGTTTAGAAGAAATTCAAGAAAAATTCTATGGCAAAAAAGCTATTGAAAAAATAGAAAAAGAAGGAACAGTTGTTTATACCAACGAATATGCATTGACGGGCAGCGACGATTATCATTGGCATTATACCGAAGTAATTATGAAAGGACAGCCTTTGGGTAATTATGTAGTGATGTTGGGAACTTCGCCTAAATTTTCGAGCAATAAAAACAGTTTGAGCTATAATTTTGTGGAAGTAACCAACTTATCTTTTTTAGAACGCGCTAAAAATAATTACAACGAAGTGATTGTTCTCAATCGAACGAATGGTCAAACTGTAGCAGGTGCTACACTTAAAACTTTTTATACCGATTACGATTACAAAAAACGAAAATATACCAAACAACTTGTTAAAACCTACACTTCTGATGCCAATGGATATGTTAGAGTAGATGCCGACAAACACCAAAGCAGAAGCGTTTCGTATGAAATAACAAAGGATTTAGATTTTTTGTCGAGTGATAGAAACTTTTATCTTGCGTATTACGATGAGCGTGAACCTTATGTAACTACAGTAGCTACACTATTTACCGACCGAGCTATTTATCGACCCGGACAAACCATTTATTTTAAAGGTTTGCTCATAGATAGCAAAGAAAATGAGCACGAAATAAGAACCAATCAAGCCCTTAGTGTTTATTTGTACGATGTAAATTATCAAGTAGTTTCTACTCTAAACCTAACTACCAATGAGTATGGAACATTCGAGGGAACTTTTCAAATACCCAAAGGTTTGCTTAATGGAAGAATGCGCATTTACACTTCTTATGGCGAAAAATACATACAAGTAGAAGAATACAAACGTCCGAACTTTGAAGTTACGCTTTCTCCTTTTGATGGCAATTACCGCCTCGACGACGAGATAAGTGTAAAAGCCATTGCCAAAGCATATTCTGGCGCACTTATTAGCGATGCCAAAGTTACTTATCGAATTACCCGCAAACCCATTTGGCGTGGTTGGTGGAGCTATTTCTTTAAAGATTCGGAAGTGGAAATTGAAAATGGTGTGGCACAAACCAACGAAAAAGGCGAAATTGAATTGAAATTCAAAGCCATTCCTGATTACTCGATTGAAAAAAATGATTATTTGTCGTTCAATTATCAAATTAAAATAGATGTAACCGACCTCAATGGCGAAACACAATCTACGCTTGGAAATATTGCAGTAAGCTATAAAACGCTCGAAGCCGGAATTACATTTGATGCAACCATCGACAAAGACGAATTTGAAAGCGCAAGCATCTACACACGCAACATGAATGGCGAATTTGTAGCAGCTAGTGGAAATTTCAAAATTTATAAACTCAAAACCAATCCGAATCTCGAACGAGAAAAAGCTTGGGGACGAATTGACCAATCTTTGGTTAGCAATGAAGAATGGGACAAGCTTTATCCTGGCAATGTTTATGACGACGAAAACAACATCTACAATTTAGAGCAAGAAAAAGAAGTTTTTGCAGGTAAATTTGATACAAAAAACTCAAAAGAACTTGCCTTTTCGATGAAAGATTGGGAACAAGGTGCTTATTGTGTTGAAGTATTTTCAGAAGACTATTTTGGGCAAAAAATAAGCTCAAAGAGCTATTTTAAGGTGTTTGATAAGAATGAGGAGATACTTTTAGAAAATACTCCCCTTTTCTTCAGTATGCTTACTCCTTTCTGTGAACCTGGTGATACAGCTAAGTTCTTGATTGGTAGCTCTTACAAAGATGCTTGGATTTTATACGAACTTGAAAGCCAAAATAAAGTGATTCACTCAGAGTGGTTAAAAATCAGTGAGAAACAGCGTTTAATTAAAGTTCCGGTTCACGAGGCAGATAGGGGAAATTTAGTGGTAAATTTAATGATGATTGTTTACAATCGTAAACACACTGTAACCTCTGCAATTTATGTGCCTTATACCAACAAAAAGCTTGATTTTGAGTTCTCTACATTCCGCGACAAGCTTCTACCCGGACAAAACGAAGAGTGGATTTTGAAGATTAGAGGTGCTAACAACGAAAAGCTCGAAGCTGAGATGTTAGCCACTTTATACGATGCTTCGCTCGATGTTTTTGCAGTAAATAACTTCTACTTCAACCTTTACAAAACATACTATGGTGCGAATGCTTGGAACACAAATATATACTCAACTCAACTATCGCAACAATTGGCTATTGATTTCAATAATTACGTTTATTTCAATTCCAATTACTTTGATGCACTCAATTGGTTTGGCTTGAATTATTACAGCATGTATTTTTACGATTTAAGCATAGATGAAGTTGCTGTAACAGGCTATGGCGTTAAAACAAAAAATGGGCACGGCAAACGAATGGCAAAAATGGAAGTAGTCGGTGGCGAAAGTGATGATTTTGACGAAACAGAAGAAGCTATGCCAAACACGCCTGTGCAAATAGAACGTAGCGACAAACCCGAGTTAAAAGAAAAAGATAAAAAGGAAGAAGCTCAAAAAGAAGAAAAAGTACAAATACGTACCAATTTCAGCGAAACTGCCTTCTTTTATCCCAATCTTTATACCAACGAGGAGGGTGAAATAGTAGTGAAATTTACGATTCCCGAAAGTCTTACTAAATGGAAAATGCTAGGCTTTGCGCATACCAAAGACCTGAAATTCGGAACTACCAGCAACACGCTTGTAACTCAAAAAGATTTGATGGTTGTGCCCAATGCGCCTCGTTTCTTTAGAGAAAATGATAAATTTGTTTTTCCGGCAAAAATAAGCAACATTTCAAAAGAAAACCTAAAAGGAAAGGTTGAATTAGAGCTATTTGATGCCCTTTCATACAAGAAGTTAGAAGGTGTTTTTGATAATGCTGATTTTGTGAAAGATTTTGAAGTGAAAGCCGAAGCCAATACAGTAGTAAGCTGGGAAATAACAATACCCGAAAACGTTGGTTTGTTAACTTACCGTATTGTAGCTAAGACAGATAAGTTTTCCGATGGCGAAGAAAAAGCCATTCCGGTTTTGAGCAACCGTACGTTGGTAACCGAAACCATGCCGCTACCTGTTCGCGGAATTGGAACTACTGAATTTGAATTTGAGAAGCTTTTGAAATCGAAAAAATCAAAAACACTCAAACATCATTTATTGAGCTTAGAATTTACTTCAAATCCGGCATGGTATGCAGTTCAGGCTCTGCCTTATATGATGGAATATCCTTACGAATGCGCCGAGCAAACTTTTAGTCGCTACTATGCCAACAGTATTGCTTCGCACATAGCCAATTCATCGCCACGCATCAAACAAGTGTTCGACGCTTGGCGCGAAGCCGGAAACGACAAAGGAGCATTGCTTTCTAATTTAGAGAAGAACCAAGAACTCAAAGAAGTACTTTTGCAAGAAACACCTTGGGTGCTCGATGCCAAAGACGAAAGCGAACGCAAACGACGTGTAGGTTTACTTTTCGACCTGAACGAAATGTCGAGTCAATTGCAAAGAGCTTTGGAGAAACTTCAAAAAGAACAACGATACAACGGCGGTTGGTCGTGGTTTGCCGGAATGCCCGAAAGTAGATACATTACTCAGCACATTGTTACAGGTTTTGGGCATTTAGCCAAATTAGGAGTTCCGAATGCCAGCAATGTGGAAGCAATGAAAATAAAAGCCGTTGGTTTTCTCGACAACGAAATTAGAGACGAATACAGAGAACTAAAAAAATACTATTCCGACAAAGAAATGTTAGAAGACCATTTGAGTTATATGGCTTTGCAATACCTTTACGGTCGTAGTTTTTATTTAGATATTCCTATTCCTAATAAATCGAAGGAAGCTTTCGATTATTTCTTGGCACAAGCCGAAAAATATTGGTTGAGCCGAAATATTTATGGACAAGGAATGATTGCTCTTGCACTAAAACGTTACGAAAAAGTAAAAATAGCCGAAGATATAGCCAATTCATTGCTCGAAAATTCAATTTCTGACAAGGAAATGGGAATGTATTGGAAAGAAAATGTTTCGGGATATTATTGGTATCAAGCGCCCATTGAAACTCAAGCCTTAATGATAGAAGTTTTTGCCGAAGTAGCTCAAAGTGCAAGCTCGGTAGATGACCTAAAGGTTTGGCTTTTGAAACAAAAACAGGTTCAAGACTGGAAAACCACCAAAGCCACTGCTGAAGCTGTGTATGCATTGCTGTTGCAAGGCGACGACTGGTTAGCCGAAACTGAAATTCCGGAAATAACACTTGGCGACCAACTTGTTGACCCTTATGCCATTGATGGCACCAAAGTAGAAGCCGGAACAGGTTACTTCAAAGTTTCGTGGCATGGTGGCGAAATAACGCCGGAAATGGGCAAAGTGAAAATCAAAAAAGAAACCAAAGGCGTTGCTTGGGGCGGTTTGTATTGGCAATATTTTGAAGATTTAGACAAAATAACTCCTCACGAAACGCCATTGAAGCTCAACAAAAAGCTTTTTGTAGAACGTTTGACAGCTAGTGGCACTGCCATTGAACCTTTAACAGACAACACGCAGCTTGTCATTGGTGACAAAATAATCGTTCGCATTGAATTGCGCGTGGACAGAACGATGGAATTTGTACACATGAAAGACATGCGCGCTTCGGGTTTTGAGCCTATCAATGTCATTTCGCGTTACAAATATCAAGGAGGTTTGGGTTACTATGAAAGCACCAAAGATGCTGCTACTAACTTTTTTATGGACTATTTGCCCAAAGGTACTTACGTGTTTGAATATCCTTTGCGAGTAACTCACGCCGGCAATTTTGCCAACGGAATTACCACTATTCAATGCATGTATGCTCCTGAATTTACTTCGCACAGCGAGGGCATAAGGGTAAATGTGAAAAAGTAAGCTATAATACTATTTTATTGCAATTGGTCTGTTTCTGATTAAGTCCTCTTTTTGTTTGGCAATTATAATTTGCTTATTGTTAATTGTTTATGCAAATGTAATTACCAACAAAGAAACTTAATCAGAAATTTCTTATTTTTACAATAGATAAAACATAAAATTTTTAAGAACACGTTATTGAAATTGATTAAAATATTTTGTACCTTTGCAGTGAAATTTGAATCAATACTCAATGGAAAATCAATTGGACAAAAATTTAATCAATTCG
>DZBP01000179.1:0-2509 GCA_022729915.1 Draconibacterium orientale
CAATTTAGCAATTTAACAATTTAAAATATAAAAAAAATGGCAAAAATTAATTTTGGCGGAACATTAGAAAATGTAGTAACTCGTGAAGAATTTCCTTTGGAAAAAGCACGCGAAGTATTGAAAAATGAAGTAGTTGCAGTAATTGGTTACGGCGTTCAAGGTCCCGGACAATCCTTGAATTTAAAAGACAATGGCATCAATGTAATTATTGGTCAGCGTAAAGATTCAAAAACTTGGCAAAAAGCCATTGCCGATGGTTGGGTTCCGGGCAAAGATTTGTTTGAAATAGAAGAAGCTGCCGAAAAAGCGACAATTATTCAGTTTTTACTTTCCGATGCCGGACAAATTGCAGTTTGGCCTACACTCAAAAAATATTTAACCGCCGGAAAAGCTTTGTATTTCTCTCACGGATTTGGAGTTACTTACAAAGAGCAAACTGGAATTGTTCCTCCTGCCGATGTTGATGTAATTCTTGTAGCACCCAAAGGCTCAGGCACTTCGCTTCGCAGATTGTTTGTAGCTGGCAAAGGTTTGAATTCGAGCTACGCTATCTTTCAAGACGCAACCGGAAAAGCTTACCAAAGAGTTGTGGCTCTTGGTATTGCAGTGGGTTCGGGCTATTTATTTGAAACTGACTTCAAAAAAGAAGTATATTCTGATTTAACTGGCGAACGTGGAATTTTGATGGGCGCAATAGCCGGAGCTTTTGAGGCTCAGTTCAATGTGTTGCGCAAAAACGGACATTCGCCTTCTGAAGCTTTCAACGAAACCGTTGAAGAATTAACTCAAAGTTTGATGCCTTTGATTGCTGAAAACGGAATGGATTGGATGTACGCAAATACCTCAGTTACAGCACAAAGAGGCGCATTGGATTGGAGACACAAATTCCGCAAAGCACTCGAACCTGTTTACGATGAGCTTTATGAAAGCGTAAAAACTGGCGAAGAAGCTCGAATTGTAATCGAAAAAGGCAGCAAACTGGATTACAGAGCAAGTTTAGAAGCCGAATTGACCGAACTTCGCAATTCTGAACTTTGGCTTACTGGCGCACAAGTTCGTAAATTACGTCCTTAATTTTTCTTTCAAAAAGGAAAATAAACAAATAAAATAAAACCCGAAAAGATTTTAATATCTTTAGGGTTTAAAAAAAATAATTTAATATTTAATTAGGTATATTGAATTTTGATTTTAATGTGCATAGAGATTTTTTCAACTAATAATTAACTACCAATTACTAATAACAAACTACTAAAAAATGACAATATATTGCCCCGAAATAGAAGATGTAGTGAAAGCGAACATCAGATTAAAACAGATTCTTGAAAAAACACCTTTGATGCAAAATTTAAACCTTTCGGAGCGATATGGAGCTAATATTTTGCTGAAACGTGAAGATTTACAGGTAGTTCGCTCATATAAAATTCGTGGTGCTTATAATAAAATCAAAAGTTTGACCGACGAAGAAATTGCAAACGGAATTGTGTGTGCCAGTGCAGGAAACCATGCTCAAGGTGTTGCGTATTCATGCAATAATCTTAAAATTAAAGGCAGAATTTATATGCCGGTTACTACTCCCAATCAAAAAATTAAACAAGTAAAAATGTTTGGCAAAGAATACGTTGAAATTATTCTCACGGGAGATACTTTTGACGAAGCCAACGAACGTGCCATTGCCGATAGTCAAGTGCGAAATATGGCATTTATTCCACCTTTTGACGACCCAAAAGTAATTGAAGGTCAGGCAACTATAGGTTTGGAAATTTTAGAACAAACTCACGACCGAATTGATTACCTTTTTATTCCTGTTGGTGGCGGCGGATTAATCTCAGGATTAGGGAGTTACTTTAAAAAATTGAGCCCACATACTCAAATTATCGGAATAGAACCTTTGGGTGCATGCGCTTTGAAAACTTCATTAGACAATAATGAAAATACAACTCTTGATGAAATTGATAAATTTGTAGATGGTGCAGCAGTTAAACGAATAGGAAATTTGAATTTTGAAATAGCTAAACAAGTAACCGATAAAGTAATAACAGTTCCCGAAGGCAAAGTGTGTAGCACCATTTTGCAACTTTACAACGAAGAAGCGATTGTAGTGGAACCTGCTGGTGCTCTGTCTGTTTCGGCATTAGATTTTTTCAAAGACGAAATAAAAGGCAAAAACGTTGTGTGCATCATAAGTGGCAGCAACAACGATATTACACGTACCGAAGAAATTAAAGAACGTTCGCTTTTATACGAAGGATTGAAACATTATTTTTTGATTCGCTTTGCCCAGCGTGCAGGGGCTTTACGCGAATTTGTTAGCGAAATTATGGGACCAACGGACGATATTGTATTTTTTGAATACAGCAAAAAAAATAGCCGCGAAAAAGGTCCAGCTTTAATTGGAATTGTGGTGAATGAAAAATCGGATTTTGAACTACTAATTAAACGAATGAAAGAAAAAAAAATAGCGTATGATTATCTCAATGAAAAACCCGAGTTACTTACCTATTTGATTTGA
>DZBP01000179.1:2609-6420 GCA_022729915.1 Draconibacterium orientale
TAAAAACAACAAAAAAGTTATTACTTTACAAAAAATTTACCAAACTACTTTTTTTGTGATAGTATTGATTTTCAACAATTTTTAGAATTTTTTTATATAAATGACTGCAAAACATATTGAAATTATTAGTAAAGAGCTAAATATTAAAGCTTTTCAAACAGAAAATACAATCAAACTGCTTTTGGAAAAATGTACAGTTCCATTTATTAGCAGATACCGAAAAGAAATGACCGGAAGCTTGGACGAAGAGGTGATTGGACAGATTAACATTCAGTATTCCAAGTTATTAGAAATTGATAAACGTAAAGAAGCAATTCTTTCGTCAATTGAAAAACAAGAAAAACTGACACCCGAATTGAAAGCCGAAATTGATTCAACTTATGATTTGGTTAAGCTCGAAGACATTTATCTTCCTTATAAGTTAAAACGCAAAACGCGCGCAGTTAAAGCCATTGAAGCTGGTCTCGAACCTTTGGCAAAAGCCATTATGAAGCAATCGAATGATAAATTTTTGCTCAAAGTTTCGGAATATTTGAACGACCAAATAAAAACAGAAGACGAGGCTTTGCAAGGTGCGCGTGATATTATTGCTGAGTGGGTAAATGAAAATGCAACTGCTCGGAATATTGTACGCAATGTATTTAAGCAAGAGGCTATTATATCGTCTAAACTTGTAAAAGGAAAAGAAGAAGAAGGCGAAAAATACAAAGATTATTTCGATTTTGAAGAAAGTTTGAAAAAATGCCCTTCGCATCGAATTTTGGCTATGATGAGAGCTGATAATGAAGGTATTTTGAAAGTGAGTGTGTCTCCAAATCAAGACAAAGCATTGTCAGCTTTGGATAGATTTTTTATTAAAGCTAAAAATGAATCGGCTGCACAAGTCGAAATGGCTGTAATTGATTCATACAAAAGGCTTTTGAAGCCTTCAATCGAAACTGAGTTTGTTAATGAAGCCAAAGAATTAGCAGACGCAACTGCTATTTCGGTTTTTGCTAAAAACTTGAGAAACTTATTGTTATCGCCTCCTTTAGGTCAAAAACGAACTCTTGCCCTCGACCCAGCTTACCGAACTGGCTGTAAAGTGGTGTGTTTGAGCGCACAAGGAGAATTACTCAAAACTGAAACCATTTATCCGCACGAACCTAAAAATCAGGTAGCCGAAAGTTCTAAAATCATACACGAACTGATAAAAAAATATCAGATTGAAGCCATTGCCATTGGCAACGGAACTGCAAGCCGAGAAACTGAAGATTTTGTCCGAAAAATAGTGAAACCAGCTGAAAACATTGGTGTGTTTGTGGTTAGTGAAAATGGTGCTTCGGTGTATTCTGCTTCAAAAATTGCAAGAGAAGAGTTTCCTGATTATGACGTTACCGTAAGAGGCTCTGTTTCAATTGGTAGAAGGCTTATGGACCCATTGGCTGAGTTGGTGAAAATTGACCCAAAATCGATAGGAGTAGGGCAATATCAGCACGATGTAGATCAACAAAAATTGAAACAATCGCTTGATAGTGTGGTAGAAAGCTGTGTGAACTTGGTTGGCGTAGATTTGAATACTGCAAGTAAGCATTTATTGACTTATGTTTCAGGTTTAGGACCTGTTTTGGCACAAAATATTGTTGATTTTAGACAACAAAATGGAGCTTTTAAATCACGCAAAGAACTTAAAAAAGTACCACGTTTAGGACCTAAAGTTTTTGAACAAGCTGCTGGATTTTTGCGCATTTCAAATGCCGATAACCCATTGGATTCTAGTGCAGTACATCCAGAAATGTACCCAATTGTAGAGCAAATGGCTAAGGACTTAAAAGTAGATGTAAAAACACTTATTTTAGACAAAGACTTGCAAAAGAAGATTGATATTCATAAATTTGTGAACGAAAATGTAGGAATTCCTACTTTGCAAGACATTCAAAAAGAATTGGCTAAGCCGGCTTTAGATCCGCGCGATAAGCTTGAAACGTTTTCTTTTGATGATAAAGTAAAGACTATTAATGACTTAAATGAAGGTATGATTTTAGATGGAATTGTTGGGAATGTAACCAATTTTGGAGCTTTTATCGATATTGGAATAAAAGAAAACGGTTTGGTGCATATTTCAAATATTACCAATAAATTTATATCCGACCCATCGGAAGTATTGAGTGTTGCGCAAAAAGTAAAAGTGAAAATAATAAGTGTTGATGTATCAAGAAAACGCATTGCGCTTACTATGAAAGATTTATAAAACTACTTTTAAAATATTTAAAACCAATAAAATGGCGGGATTTGAAGATATTGATTGGGACGAAATGGATAAATTCTTGGAAGATTGGAAGGATATGAACAAGTTCCAAGAAGAATTTTCCGATGAAATTATAACAGAGCTTGCGCTTTATTATTTGAAACACCGTGGTGAATTTTATCTAAAAACAGAGGAGGAATTTGTTATTATTTGCAAGAAAGAAGCACGATTAACGGCTTATGATTTCTTTTTTACACTTTCCGATTTGTTGTATCATTATGATAAAAAAGAAGGTAATTTTCTTGATTTTGATGATTTAGAATATCACAAATACGAAGATAATTATCAGGCAGACCATTTTGAAGTCTTGATGCAATATCCTCACATGACTCGTGAAGCTGTTGATGAAGCTAAAGAAGAAGCGAAAAGAGACCACTATGAAATGAAAAAATATGTGGAAGATTTTCATAAATTGGTAAAAAAATTTGTGGTAAAATACGTGCATCAAGTTGAAAACCTTCCTGCACGTGCATTACGTGAATTAGATTTGCTGTGCTACTTAAAAATGGATGATTTTCAATCGGATTTTGATAAACTTTCTGACCCCGACACGGTGCCTTGGAATGAAAGAGTATATAAAAACGATAAAGAATCCAAATAAGCACCAGTGCTATTTTATTTGGAGCAAACATTTTTGTAATCAAATAAATTTTAAGCACTTGCAAAATAAAATATACAATTAAATTTGGTTTACTACTTAATATACAATTATTTTAAAAATAAAGCGTTATTTTTGGTGTAGAAATGCTTTTGAACTAAGCATGAAATAGTAGATTATTACTTATAAATTATTTTTTTTTGCTTTGCTTTTTTTGTAAATCAAAACATCAAAATTCAATTGTTAAGTGATATTTAGCATTCTTTTTTTTTTTAGTAATTCGGTAAAATAAATTACCTTCATTATTTTTGTATATGAAAAAAATATTATTCGTTTTAATGGTAAATTTCTTATTCTTAACTAGTTATGCTCAAGAATTTAAAACTATTTTTAAAGAAGACTTTAATGATAATTTGAACCAATGGAAGTTGTACGATTCGCCAAAGGCTCGGGCAACTATTAATACCGGAATATTTTTATTAGAACACAAACGAAAGGAAGGAGCTTGGGCTAATACGGTAAAGGTTGATTTAGACCAAAATTCTGATTTTATTATCGATACAAAAGTTACAAAAATCTATGGACCTAACAATTATGGTTATGGAATTACTTGGGGTGGAAAAAATTCAGATAATTTATATGTCTTTTTATTGAGTGGAAATGGATATTTTCAGATAGGAAAAGCTCAAAATGGTAGTTATTCTAACATTGTAGATTGGACTGAATCTCTGGCAATTAACAAAAATAACGCAGAAAATGCTCTAAAAATTGAAAAAACCGGAGAACAATTATTTTTCTCAATTAATGGGCGTAGAGTTTTAACGCTTGCAGCCATGCCATTTATGGGAAATAAAATTGGTTTTTTTGTGAACAAAGACATGAAAATGAAAGCTTCTTGGTTGGTTGTAAAATCAAATGTAAGTGCT
>DZBP01000180.1 GCA_022729915.1 Draconibacterium orientale
TATTTTTCATGTTTTAAATTTTCGTAATTAGTAAAAAAGATTTACTTTTGCCGTTTAATAAAGCAAGTTGTTTTTTAATGTTATAGTCGATAATCATAATCTAAAAGTAGTAAATGAAACAATTCAAATTGTATAATATAATAATAGGTTGGTTGATGTTTTTGATAGCCGCAGTAACCTATTTGCTAACGATAGAACCCACCACCAGCTTTTGGGATTGCGGCGAATTTATCGCCACCGCTTTTAAATTAGAAGTAGGACACCCGCCCGGTGCCCCGCTATTTTTGATGTTGGCACGCTTTTTCTCGCTCTTTGCAGGCAGCAATACCGCCAATGTAGCTATGATGATCAATGCTTTATCGGCTCTATCGAGTGCTTTTACCATTTTGTTTTTGTTTTGGACTATCACGCACATAGCTCGCAAGATAATTGTTAAAGACGACGAGAATATTACGCTAGCGCAAAGCATAGCGGTACTTTTGTCGGGCAGCATGGGCGCACTATCCTATACTTTTTCGGATACCTTCTGGTTCTCGGCAGTTGAGGGTGAGGTATATGCACTTTCGTCGCTCTTCACAGCAGTAGTGTTTTGGGCTATTTTGAAATGGGAAGACGAATCCGACCAACCCTTTGCCAATCGTTGGATTATCCTCATCGCCTACCTCATGGGCTTATCGATAGGTGTACACTTATTGAATTTGTTGGCTATTCCGGCTATCGTGTTTGTTATTTATTTTAAGAAATTTACTCCCAATATAAAAGGAATTGTACTGTCTGCATTCATTTCAGTAGTTTTGTTGGCATCGGTAATGTATGGTGTTATTCAAGGCGTTATAGTAGTAGCGGCTAAGTTTGAACTGCTCTTTGTAAACGATTTTGGTCTGCCCTTCAAGTCGGGTTTGCTTATTTATCTGATAGCCATCATCTCACTTTTCGGCATAGGAATTTATTCGAGCTACAAAAACAAAAAGAATTGGATAACCATTCTATCAAGTACGTTAGCCTTTACTTTGATAGGCATTCCGTTTATGGCAGGTTCGGCTATTGTAGCTTTGCTTTTAATAGCCGGTTTGGTGTTCGGAACTTATTACCTCACACACAACCGAATAGTAATACTCAATACGTTGCTGCTTAGCTTTGCGGTAATCTTTATAGGTTATGCCAGTTTTGCGATGGTTGTAATTCGTTCGATGGCAAATCCGCCTATGGACGAGAACAATCCAGAGCACGTATTTGCGTTGCTTTCGTACTTAAACAGAGAGCAATACGGCGACAGACCGTTGATTTATGGTCAAACCTACGACGCCCCAGTGGTGGAAGTAAACGAAGGAAAAAATGTATATATTCAGGGAGAAAAAAACTATGTAGTAGCCGATGTGAAACAAGAATATGTTTACGACGACCGCTTTATGATGCTTTTCCCACGTATGTACTCATGGCAAGATAGCCACATCATGGGCTACAAGTCATGGGCAGACATCGAAGGCAACAAAATAACGGTTGAAGGCAGAGACGGCAAAAGCGAAGTGCTAACCAAGCCCACTTTTGGCGAAAACCTAAAGTTTTTGTTTGGTTACCAAATGGGACACATGTATTTTAGGTATTTATTTTGGAATTTTATAGGCAGACAAAACGACATACAAGGACACGGCAGTTTGCACGAAGGCAACTGGATAAGCGGCTTTTCGTTCATAGACGATGCTCGCCTGACCGACCAAGACCGCTTGCCCGAACATTTGCGCAACAACAAAGCCCGCAATGCGTACTACTTTTTGCCCTTGCTTTTCGGGTTTTTGGGTTTATTTTTCACCATCAATAGAAAACAAACCAGTTTTTGGGTTATCATGCTCTTGTTTTTGTTCACAGGTTTGGCTATTGTATTTTATTTGAATCAAACGCCTTACCAACCGCGCGAGCGCGACTATGCGTATGCCGGTTCGTTTTATGCTTTTTCCATTTGGATAGGTTTGGGAGTGTTGGCATTGTTCGATACGCTCAAAAACAAACTCAATGCCAACATGAGTGCAGTAGCAGCAGGCGTAATAGGTTTAGCCCTTGTGCCCAGCCTTTTGGCTTTTGAAAACTGGGACGACCACGACCGCAGCAACCGCTACACAGCGCGCGACATCGCCATCAATTACCTCAACTCATGCGAACCGAACGCCATTTTGTTCACTTATGGCGACAACGATACATTCCCACTCTGGTACGCCCAAGAGGTAGAAGGCATCAGAACCGATGTAAGAGTTGTGAACTTGAGCCTTTTAGCCGCCGACTGGTACATCAACCAAATGAAAATGAAAGCCTACGATTCCGAAGCTTTGCCCATTTCTATTGCTTCAGACAAATATACCGAAGGCAAAAGAGACCAAATCCCTTTGCTCGATTACTACAAAGGCGCATTGGATTTGAAAAAAGCAGTAGAATTTGCTACTTCCGACAACCCCGAAACCAAAATCAGTGCCAACGGCAAGCAATACGACTACATTCCTACTAGCGAGCTTAGTTTGCCAATAGATAGCGCAACGGTAGTAAACAACGGCACAGTGCCCGCCGACAAACGCAACGTTATAGAAAAAGAATTGGTATGGAAATTGACTAGTAGCTCTCTGGGCAAAAACGATTTGATTGTGTTGGATATTCTGGCAAACAACAATTGGAAACGCCCCGTTTACTTTGCCATCAGTGCCGGAAAAAGCAATTATTTGAACCTATTCAGCTACTTTAGGCAAGACGGTTTTGCTTACCGTTTGGTGCCTTACAAAACCGAAAAAACCATACTCGAAATAGGAGGCATCGACTCAAAAGTGCTTTACAAACGCCTTATGGAGCAATACCAATGGGGCGGAATGGAAAAAGACAACGTACTGATAGAAGAACACAACCAACGTGTAATCTCGCTGCTCAACTTGCGCGAAACCTTTGCAGCTTTGGCTATTCGCTTAGTGGAAGAAAACGACAAACAAAAAGCCGAAAAAGTACTCGACCGAGTGATGCAGTTAATGCCCGAAAAGAAATTCTACTACCAGCAAGACATCTTGCCCGTAATAGAAGCGTATTACTTAGTTGGCAACCTTACTAAGGCAAACAACTTAGTAAAAGCAACCGCCAAATCGGCAGGCAACAATTTGAAATACACCTTGGCTCTCAACAAAGAATCGACCCGAGGTGCTACTTACGAAACTCAACTCAGCATGCACGTTTTGCAACGATTGATTCAACTTACCGAACAATTCAAACAAAGCGAGCTAAACAAGGAAATAGCAACAAACTTTGAACAATATTATCCTATTTACGAACAATTGTATAAGTAATATGTATAAAATAATCTCCTACTGCGTTGCTTCAAAAATTTTAAATCCTCACATACTTTGGTATGCTGCGGTTTAAAATTTTCTTGCGCCTTGTAGGAACTTATTTACTACACATTACTAAATAGAGTTAGGAAAAAAAGAAAAATGGCATTTTTATTATGATAACAATTCAAATAGAAGAAACAGCAAAAACGCCTTTCATCAAGTTCAATGCACAGGAAGGACGTTTGACAATAAAAGGTAAGTCGATTACCGAAAATGCTCATAAATTCTACAATCCAATAATCAACGATTGGCTGGAAGAATACGCGCTCAATCCGCATGAGAAAACCACAGCCAACATAGAACTGGAGTATTTCAATACCAGCTCGTCGATGTGGATACTTCGCTTGTTCAAAAAACTCGAAGAAATGAATGGTAAAGGACATAAGATTGTAGTCAATTGGCTTTATTCCGATGAAGACATCTACAATGCCGGCGAAGACTATCAGGAGCTTGTTTCTATTCCCTTCAATCTGATAGAAGTAGAGCCTTAGGTAGTAAATTAATTACAATTTGCTCGTTGTATAAATAATAAGAAAAAACAACGAGCAAATTTCCTTATTTTAATTAAAGAGCAAATATTAAATTGATATTTCCTGAAAAATAATTAAAAATGAATGGCTTATTAGTGTAATAAAATTAGTAAATTTAGACTTGTGATAACAAAAGAACTCATTACAGAATTAAAGAATAAAGGAAATGGTGATTTAAGTTATCTTCTTGATAAGCAAAAAGATAATAAAACAATCATTTTCATACTTGAAAATCTAGGTTATTTGCCGAGTAATTTTGATGGGACAGTCTTTAAAACACTATTACAACACGATTATGGAAAAATTAGACTACTAGCTGCAAAAAATATAGCTAAACTTACAAATACTGATAACATTGAAATACTATTACAAGCACTTCAAAATGAAAAAGACACAGCAGTTAAAAGAGAAATAGTTTCGGCTATTGGTAGAGCAAAGAATATTAAAAATAAACAAATACTATTAAATATACTTCAAGACAATGATCCAAAAATTGTTTGTCAAGCTATTAGAGGCTTGTTAGTATTTAGTAATGATAACGAAGTTATTGAAAATTTAAAACCATTAGTAAACCACCCAAACGAAATGGTAAGAACGGTGATTTACAAAGAATTTTTTTCCAATACAACAAGTAAGCAAAGTGATTTACCACACACTGAAACATATAATTTTTTAAAAAATGTAGTTGTAAATGATGACGTTTTAAAAGTTCTAAGGTATGTTCCAGATGAAAGCATTCACTTAACATTCACTTCTCCTCCTTACTATAACGCAAGAGATTATTCAATCTATGCTAGTTATCAAGATTACTTAAATTTTTTAGATAGCGTCTTTAAAGAAACACATCGAGTAACAAAAGAAGGTCGTTTTTTAATTGTAAACACTTCGCCAATAATAATACCAAGGGTAAGCCGCTCACATTCAAGTAAACGTTATCCAATCCCTTTTGATTTACACCCTTATTTAATAAAGCAAGGTTGGGAATTTATTGATGATATTGTTTGGCTAAAACCAGAAACTAGCGTTAAAAATAGAATTGGCGGTTTTATGCAACATCGTAAGCCCTTGGCATACAAACCCAACGCAGTAACAGAATATTTAATGGTTTATCGAAAGCAAACGGAAAAATTATTAGATTGGAATATACGTAGTTACGACCAAGATACCGTTGAAAAAAGTAAGGTTGCAGACGGTTACGAAACAACAAATGTTTGGAAAATTGATCCATGCTTTAATAAAATTCATTCGGCTGTTTTTCCTGTTGAACTCTGCAAAAGAGTTATTCAATACTATTCCTATAAAGGCGATATAGTCTTTGATCCATTCGCAGGAAGTGGAACAGTGGGAAAAACAGCAAAAAGCTTAGATAGGTTTTTCTTTTTAACAGAACAAGAAAAAGTATATTTTGATTATATGTTGAGTAAAACTAAAACAAATGCACTCTTTAATGAAATAAAAACAAGGTTTTTGACTTTAGAACAATTTAACGAAACTATCATTAATGACACTAACGGAACAGGTAACTAAAAATATAATCAAACGTTTATTAAACGGACAAGATTATCGAATAGAAATAATAGCATTAATAAACGCAGAGTTCTTACAATTTGCAATTGATTTTTTTAAGCAAGTAATTGAAGCTAAGCTTAAAAATGAAAACGTTACAATTGATTGGTATAAAAAAGAATTTTTAAATCCCCAATTAGGAGCAGATGAAATTGCAATCAATTCAGGTTTAAATAAAAAGACCATTATGAACATGTACAATTCTGCAACCAAAGAAATTGTAATTGATGCTTCAAACGAACATTATGATATTCTTTATCAATCAATAAGCAGTTTAATAGAAAACCAAAGTGAAATAGATTTAACTCTCACAATTAAATTTCGTGGCGTAAGTGTCGAATTAAATATAAATGAAAGTTTAATAGTAATCAATACTTTAGCAGTTAAACGCGCAGCTTTGCGAGGTGGACTATGGTCGACTGCTGGTAAGCGGGTCGAAAAACCATTAATGCAAACTCTTTGTAAACTTTATTCAGTTTCTGAAAGTAATTATTTAATTCAGCTAAAAGGTAAAATAACCAAATCAAAAGAGGAAGATTTTGAACGAGAAATTGATTTTTATCTTACCGAACGTGAAAATCTTTATAAATGTGAAGTAAAACTGATGGGACGAGGAAATCCAGAAAGTGCAGATGCTGTGATTGCAAGAGATAGCAAAATTTTTGTCGCTGATAAATTATCAGACACCAATAAAAAGCAACTTAATAGTTTAAAGATAGAGTGGGTTGAATTGCGAAATACTGATGGATACAAACAATTTAAAAATATTTTGGTAAACTTAAGCATACCACACAAAGACTTTACTGGAAACCTCAACAATAAAATTGATAAAATATTGGCAGATATATTAAAATAATATGAAGACCAAAACCAAAGAGCTTATCCAAAGTTTT
>DZBP01000181.1 GCA_022729915.1 Draconibacterium orientale
GCGATGACGTAATGCACTCGTTTATTTTTGAAGATTTACAGATAGATTTGAATCAGGTTTTTCAAAATTTAGTATAAAAAAAACTTTCTGAGACAAGTTTCAGAAAGTTTTTTTTGAAAAAATTATATTTTAGAATTTACAATTGCTAAAATTTCTGTTTCTAATTTTTCTGCTTCTATTTCAATTTCCCTTCCTTCATTTATAATACTTTGAGCAAACATTTTGTCTTCCAAGCCAGCGGCGTTTATTTTCACATTCAAAAAAGCACCTTTTACTGCCGAACGAGCTGCTAATGCGCCAACTCCTGCATCAGTAACTGAATTTGGATTGCCAATTTCAGCCATCGCTTTTATCACAGCCATGCTTTCATAAGCAAGTTGCATTACTTTGAACGGAACTTCGGTAGCATATTTTGTAGCTGATTGAATTGCTTGATTTCTAGCTATTTTCTCATTTTCTGTTGCTTTAGATAAACCAAATGCGTCCATAATTTGATTAAATGCAAAAGTGTCTTCATCAACCATATTAATTAGCTGATTTTTAATCTTTTCACCTTTTACAGCCCAATCCGAAAATTCCTCCCAGCGTTCGTCCCAACCGCGTTTGTGTGCTGAAAGATTTGCAACCATAGTAGCTAGCGAAATTCCTAAACTGCCCATGTATGCTGAAATAGAACCACCGCCGGGCGCAGGAGATTCTGATGCAGTTTCGTCTGCAAAAGCTTTTAAT
Organism: Draconibacterium orientale; assembly: GCA_022729915.1. Lineage (GTDB taxonomy): Bacteria > Bacteroidota > Bacteroidia > Bacteroidales > JAIFNL01 > JAIFNL01. Next base: position 730 of record DZBP01000181.1, read on the forward strand.
GTTAAGTTAATTAAAGGTTTATTGGCTTTGTTTTCCAACAAATATTCAATAATTCTTTCTTCTGGTACGAAAGGTTTGAGTTCATCTAAACCAAGAGATTTTACCGCAATTTTTATTTTTTCTTTTTCTGAAATGCCTAACGAACGCTCTTGTAACTTCAAGAAATAATCAGCTGCTTCTAACAACGAATTAAGTGGCACTAAACCAACAAGTTCCGAACCTGTAACTCTAATTCCACGCGATTGTGCACTTTTAACCACTTCTTCAAAAGCTTTATGCACTGGAGTTACAGTAATATCGGTTAAGTTCATCGAAATTTGGGCAATTCCGTATTCTTCAATGTACCAACCAATTGCTTTTGTCTTTTTTAAAGTACCAGGAATTCGTTTTTGAACACCATTTTCGTCTAAAAGTGGCTTTCCATACGATTTTCCACCTTCAAAAAGCAATCGTCCGGCTTCACGCACATCAAAAGCTATCGCATTAGCTCGGCGTGTTGAAGTTGTGTTCAAATTTACATTGTATGCAACTAAAAAATTACGTGCGCTAATAGCTGTAGCTCCAGATTTTACATTAAATTTGGCAGCACCAAAATCAGGAATTTCACCTCCATCGAATCGAGATTTTAATCCTTCATATTCGCCTTTTCTGCAATTTGCCAAATTTCGCCTTTCTTCTGTGAAACATGCAAATTCGTAGCAAAACACCGGAATATCAAGCTCCTCTCCTACTCTTTTGGCTAAAGCTCTCGCATACACAGCGGTTTCTTCCATTGAAATACCCGAAATTGGAACTAATGGACAAACATCGGTTGCGCCCATACGTGGGTGCTCGCCTGTATGTTTGCTCATATCAATTATTTCAGAGGCTTTTTTTATTGCTCTAAAAGCTGCTTCAACCACTACATCGGGTGTTCCCACGAAAGTAACAACGGTTCTGTTGGTTGCTTTTCCCTGATCTACATCGAGCAAGCGTACACCTTCAACAGCTTCTATCTCATTGGTAATCTGTTTTATAATGCTCATGTCCCTACCTTCGCTAAAGTTGGGAACACATTCTATAATTTGTTTCATTTTTTATATAAAAATTAATTTTTGATATTTGTTTTTGGAATTTATAAATAAGTTTTAATGTTTTTTATTCAGAAAAATGGAATTAAATTTTATAATTCTAATACAAAAAGCCAAACAAATATAAAGGTATTTTATTTTCAACTCCAAATTCGATATCATCGGCAGCAATAAATGAGTTTGGAATGTTACTTATTTGTTTAAAATTTTTATTTTTTCCTCCCACTTCAATTCTATATTTGTTATTCACAAAAAAATCGCCTTCGTTTGTATAATTTACAGAGTTATTGTTTTTTACTTGATTTAAGAAGAACGTTTCCCTAATTGTGCCAATATTTGGGTCGTTTGCAGCAAGTACAAACATCAAATTGGAATGTTTTAGATAGATTTTCTCGGGTTTTAATAGTAAGCTGTCTCCTTTTGCACTCGAAAAAAGCAAGTTCAAAATATTGGCTTTATCTAAATAGTGTAAAAATTGTTTCAATGTATTTCTATTAATATCAAGCTGTTGGCTCAATTTACTTATATTTGGTTTAAAAGGCACTGATGTAGCAATAATATATAATAATTTCTTCATTTTATCTATACTATTTATATCTAAATGTAAGTAAAATGGAATGTCGCTTTCGATGGTTTGGTTTATTGTTTCGTTCAGTAAATATAAATAATTATCTTTATTTTCGATAAAATAAGGATAATGCCCTATTTTATTATATTCGACTAATTTGGCAAGAGGTCTTAATTTTGAATTGATAGAAAGAGCAATATCTAGGTGATTCTTCAATATTTCATCGAAGGTAACAGCTGTAAAATTAGAATTTTCGCTAAAATTAAGAAACTCCCGAAACGAAAGTCCAGAAATATCGTACATCATAGCACGTCTGCTCAAATCGCTTTTAGATTCAATTAAAGGCAAAATTGAAGAGCCTGTGAAAACAATTTTTAGTTCCGAGAAATCGTCGAAGATATTTTTCAATTCGGTGCTCCAGTTGTTGTATTTATGCACTTCATCTACAAATAAAAATCGTCCACCCTTTTTTACAAAAATATCTACAAAATCGCTTAATGTATTGGAAGAGAAATATATATCATCTAAACTGACATAAATTACAGTTTCATTTATTGGCAAATTTTCTTTGATGTATTGCAAAATTAAAGTTGTTTTACCAACGCCGCGTGCACCTCTTATTCCAATCATTCTGCTTTCCCAATTGATTGAATAAAAGTAAGTTCGCTTAAATTTTAATGAAACAGTATTTATTTTTCGATAAAATTTTTCTTTTATTTTTTCCATTTGTGCAATGTATTGATTTTTATAAAAAGCAAAATTAATGTTTTTTTGATTAATATAAAAACCATTTTATCGTTTTTTTTGATTAATACAATAATCGTTTCTTTGAATTATTGAACTAAAATACTTAAAATCAAAAAGATACAAATAAAGTTAATTAATAATTTTACCATTCAAAATTACAGTTTCAATTAAATGGCTACCATAAGCGTAAGGCATAAATTCGATTGTTGGTATTTCTTTGGTAATGAATACATTAGCGCGTTTTCCTCGAGCTATGCTTCCTAATTCTTCGCTCAAATCCATGGCGTAAGCCGAATTTATAGTTGTTGCGTTAATAACTTCTTCGGTGGTAAGTCGATGATTTACACAGCCAAAGCTCATCATTAATTTCATATTGCCCGATGGCGACGAACCCGGATTGAAGTCGGAAGCAATTGCAACAGGCAAACCGGCATCAATCATTTTGCGAGCCGGCGCATAAATCATATTTAAGAAAAAAGCTGCTCCGGGAAGAATGGTTGGCATGGTTTCTGAGTTTTTGAGTGCTTCAATTTCTTCATTTCCAACATATTCTAAGTGGTCAACCGAAAGCGCATTGTACTTTACACCAACTTGTACTCCACCTGAAAAATCCAATTCGTTGGCATGAATTTTTGGACGCAAACCGTATTTCATTCCAGCATTTAAAATGCGTTCGGTATCCTCAATTGTGAAAAATCCTTTGTCGCAGAAAACGTCAATAAAATCAGCTAATTCTTCACTTGCAATAAGTGGAATCATCTCATTGATAATTAAATCGACATATTCGCTTTGATTGCTTTTGTATTCGGCAGGAACGGCGTGAGCGCCCAAAAATGTTGCTTTTATTTGTAAAGGAGTCGTTTCTTTGAGTTTTTTGATTACTCTAAGCATTTTTATTTCCGACTCGGTAGTAAGCCCGTAGCCACTTTTAATTTCCACAGCACCAGTACCTTGACTAATTATTTCGTTAATTCGTACTAAGGCTTGTTCGTAAAGTTCTTCTTCTGTGGCTTCTTGCAATTTTTTTGCAGAATTCAAAATTCCACCGCCTTTTTTGGCTATTTCCTCATAAGAAAGACCTTTAATTTTGTCGATGTATTCAATTTCGCGACTTCCGGCATAAACCAAATGTGTATGCGAATCAGCAAATGATGGGAAAACCATTTTGCCATTGGCGTTAATATGCTTAATTTCAGCACCAACCAGCGAATCAATTTTACAAGCCGACAAAGCCCAAGTTTCGGGCTTTAAATAATCTTCCATTGTGCCAAAGTTATCGATTTTGCCGTTGTTAATCAGCAAAAAAGCATTTTCGATGCAATTTAGCTTTGCCATATCGGACCCAGCAACCCATTTTTGAGGAATTTCTTCAACCTGAACGAGCTTTTTTATATTTGTTATTAATATTTTCATGTTTCTGTTTTGAATTTTTCTGTAAAAATTGAAAAATATAAATGCTATATTTTTGTATTTTTCAACAGTTTTTCTAATTTTTGAACGTTTTTATTTAATATTTTTACGCTAGTAAATAAATTATCGGAAATAGCGGCAGTAGCTTGAGAACTTCTGTTTATTTCAAGCATTCCTGTATTGATTTCACTAAAACCAATCAATTGTTGTTTTGCTGATTCAGCCAAAATATCAATAAATTCTATCGTTTTGTTTAAAAAGAAAGTTGTTTCACTTAGTTCATTTTCAGCTTCTTTGGTAACAGTTTGACTCTCTTTAACCAATTTTATAATTTCGGAAGCTGAAGCTCCACTTAAAAGCGATAAATTTCTAATTTCAGTGGCAACTACCGAAAAACCTTTTCCCAATTCGCCTGCCCGTGCTGCCTCAATAGCAGCATTGATAGCGAGTAAATCGGTACGAGAAGCTATTTCATTGATTATCAGCATTTTTTCTACTATTACATTGATTATAGACGAAATATTGTGCATAACGCTATTTGCTTTATTTACAGCTTTTTCGGCAATAATTGCTTTGTCTAATGTATTTTTGGCATGACTCGAATTTTCGATGCTTGAGTGCGAAATTTCTTCACTTGCAGTACTAATTTGCTCTGCACTAGCGGCTTGTTGATTTGCTTTTTGATCTAGCTCTCGTGAAAAAACTTCAATATCGCCAGCTAAATTATTCAAACTCAGCGAGATTGCTTTGATGTGGTGTAAAAGAGCAAGTAATTTTTTTGTAGTTGTTTTGTTTTCATTTACTTGGTTAGTTGTCTGGTTTATAGCTAATTCCATATTCGACCGAAAAAAGTAACTCATCAAAAAAACAATTATAGTCATAAAAATATAAGTAGCTATTGAAGTTTTTGATAATTTAGCCAGTTCTGGTGTAAAAGCCGAATAATTGACATAAAAAGCAAAAAAAGCGGAAACAATTACAATTATAGTGTTTATAATCAATAAAATACGAGACGCAAATAAAGCTGTAAGTAAAATAAAAGCCATCATAATATAAAATTCATCGGCAAAGAAATTGAAAACATGCGATTTTGCAAAATTTCCGAACAGCGAAGCTATTTCAAGCAAAACAAGAGCCAAAGCAAGAAAATTACCTGCAAAATTAATTTTACCTCTTTGTATAAAAATTAAATTAGTAGCTAAGATTAAAAAAACAATAATAGCAACAAGAGACCCTTTAAGACCATGATTTACAAAAAAATATGTTATAAAAATAATCAATAATGAAAGTACAACTAAATGCAAACTAGCCAAAGCTTTTGCTTTTCGCATGAAAATAATCGAATTATTTTTGCTATTTTTAAGGAAAAAATTAAGTACATTACTCATATTAAAAAGGTTTTAAAATTTAGAATATTTGCATAAAAAAATAAGTATGATTGATAAATTAAATAAAACTATCGTCTTCGCTAAATGGCTCTATTAGAGGTAAATTCTCATAACTAAATCGGTGCAATTTGTGTCCCATTCTATCGCGCTTGGTTTTCATATAAAATTGATTAAACTCGTTGGGTTCTACCTCAATAGGTATAATTTCAGTTATTTCTAAGCCATAACTTTCTAAACCTACTCTTTTGATAGGATTGTTGGTCATCAATTTCATTTTGCAAATACCTAATTGCCTCAAAATCTGTGCTCCTACTCCATAATCGCGCTCATCATCTTCAAAACCCAATTCTAAGTTCGCTTCTACGGTATCTCGACCCTGTTCTTGCAATTTGTAAGCCTTCATTTTGTTGAAAAGCCCAATTCCTCTGCCTT
>DZBP01000182.1 GCA_022729915.1 Draconibacterium orientale
GGTGCTTTGATTTTAAATTGTGTAGATTATTTTCAAACACAAGATTAAATAAGTTCAATGAAAAGGAAGTTGTCTAAAAAAAACATCTGATGAATATTTTATCAAATTTCTTAATTTTATTCTACTCTTAAGCTGTTTGATAAAAATTCATCAGATGACTACATTTTTTAAGAAATACTAAATTGTTTTTTTTTTAAATGAAATTTGTAATTATATGATTTCTAGTTTGTAATTTTCAAATTAATTCATTTTCAAATTTTCAAATTAGTATAACTTCCCTTTGTTTGGCTATAAATTCATACTTTTAGCTACTTCGTTTATTTTGTTCTTAAGCGTTTGCATTTCAGACTCATAAGTCGATTTGTTTTTAAGCTTGGTTTTTACTCCAAAATAAAATTTAATTTTGGGTTCTGTTCCCGATGGACGAACCGAAATTTTGGTACCATCAGCCAAAAAGAATTGCAAAACGTTAGATTTTGGCAAATTAATTGCTTTTTGACTACCGTTGGTTAGGTCTTTTTCTGTTTGTAATTGATAATCTTTGATTAAAATTACTTTAGAATTGTTAATTTCTTTCGGAGCATTGGTTCTAAAATCGTGCATCATTTTTTCAATTTCTTCGGCACCTGCTTTTCCTTTTTTAGTAACGTTTACCAATCCTTCGTAGTATAAATTAAACTCGGCATAAATATCAATTAGCAATTCGTACATGCTTTTACCTTTCGATTTTGCCCAAGCAGCAGTCTCGGCTATTAATGCACAAGCCATAATAGCATCTTTGTCGCGAACAAATTCGCCGGCTAAGAAACCGTAACTCTCTTCGCCACCACCAATGTAGGTTTCTTTTCCGAATTTTTTCTCAATAATGTCGGCTATGTATTTGAATCCGGTCAACACATCGTGCGAAGCAACGTTGTATTTATCAGCTATTTCTATAAGCAACTCCGAGGTTACAATTGTTTTTACAATATACTCTTTGCCTTTTAGTTTTCCATTTTCGTGCCATTTGGTTATTAAATAATAAATAAGCAAAGCCGCAGTTTGATTGCCATTGAGTAAAACCAATTCGTTGTTTGCGTTGCGCACAGCAATTCCTACTCGGTCAGCGTCGGGGTCGGTAGCCATTACAAGGTCGGCACCTATTTCATTGGCTTTATCTATTGCCATTTGCAAAGCTTCTGCATTTTCTGGGTTTGGCGAAACTACCGTTGGGAAATTTCCATCGACTACTGCTTGAGCTTCCACTACCGTAATGTTTTCAAAACCAAAAGCTTTCAAAGCCATTGGAGTAAGTTTCACGCCTGTACCGTGAATGGGAGTATAAACTATTTTGATGTCTTTGTTTTGAGCAATGGCTTCGGGCGAAAGTGAAAGTTTTTTGAGTTCGGTTATATAAATTTCGTCAATTTCGTGCCCAATTATTTCAATATTTTCTTTTGGACCATTGAATTTAACTTGAGCTATCGAAGTTATTTTTTCTACTTCTTCTATCACGTTTGTATCGTGAGGTTCAATCATTTGTGCGCCGTCGTTCCAATAAGCTTTGTAGCCGTTATATTCTTTGGGATTGTGCGAAGCCGTAAGCACTATGCCGCTTTGGCATTTGAAATGACGTATGGCAAAGGAAAGCTCTGGGGTAGGGCGTAAGTCGTCAAAAAGATACACTTTAAAACCATTAGCCGAAAATATTCCTGCGGCTGTCTGTGCAAAAAGCTCACCGTTGTTGCGACAATCGCGGGCTATTACTACTTTTATTTGTTTTTCGTTGGGGAAATTCTTAATTAAATAATTGCAAAGCCCTTGAGTAGCCATGCCAACTGTATAAATATTCATGCGGTTGGTGCCTACGCCCATAATACCCCGCAACCCGCCGGTTCCAAATTCTAACGTTCTATAAAAAGATTCGATAAGTTCGTCGGGGTCGTTATCTATTAGATTTTGTACTTGCTTTCGTGTAAGTTCGTCGAACTCAGGTGCAAGCCATTTTTTTGCTGTTTCTTTTACTTCTGCTAGAAGGTTTATATTGTTGCTCATGCTTTTATTAATTTTTTAACGATTAATTGATTCTTTACCGAACAAAGATACAAATATTTTGAATAAAATTTAAAAGAACAGAAAAAAAATATTTTTTTTTTAATCAACAAACTTATAAAATTGAAAATGAGTATTTTGTACTATTTCTTGCTTTTTTTAGATTTAAATAATTACATTTTTTTAAGATTCTTGTTGTAAAAAATGAATTGCTTAAAAATATTTGAATTATATTATAAAAAAAGACTGAATTTTTAATACTAAATTTCTACAAATAAAGTTTTTTATAGAGCAAACAGAATGCTCGAAAGAGTTAAGCACCAGTGCTATTTTAATTTGAGCATACCTTTTTGTAATCAAATAGATTTTAAGCACTTGGCAAAACGAAATATACAATTTAATTTGGTTCATTGCTTAATTCTACAAAAAAACAAATTTATTTATTTGAAGTGCATTGCACTCACTAAAAAAACAAACAAACTATTTTATGAAAAAAATGATTTTAATGCTAGCATTTATTAGTGCTTTAACAACAGTAAGTAAGGTTTCGGCACAAGAGTATGGACCTACGGATTTTCTTTACACCAGTCAAACTTTCAATGCGTATTTAAAACTAAACATCAACGACGAAATTCAAGCTGTTTATTTTGCAACTGGCGATAAATGGCTAGAATACGATGTAATTAGCGTAGATTACTTAGGACAAGACAAGGGCTGGGTAATCAATATCAGAGATGGATTTGGTAACGATTATGTGATTAAAAAGCCTACACTTGAGGGTAATATTAGCGTGAGCCCAATTAAAGGAAAGGAAGTGAAGTTGGTAAGAGTTAAAAATGAAGATTTAGGTCAATAAAAGGCTCATCATTTAACAAAATTATTTAGTTAATTTTAGGTGTAGCGGTCGTTCCAATTCATTGGTTCGACCGCTTTTTTTAACGCTTATTAAATATTTTTTTGTGAAAAATACTTCGGTATTTAATAAAATTAACATATATAAATAATTGATATTTAAATCAATAGACTGTTTTATGCATTTTAAATATCTAAAAATTTTAAATAAAAAAATAAAATAAAATAAGTTATGTAATTTATTTCTATTAAAATTGAAAAAAATTATATCTTTGCACGATTTTTATATTCTAAAAAAAAATAATAATATATATATATATAAGGCACTAATGGGATTATTATCTTTTCTTACGCAAGAAATTGCAATAGATTTAGGCACAGCCAACACCATTATTATTAAGAACGACAAAATAGTAGTGGACGAGCCTTCTATCATTGCAGTACACAAACAAAGCGGAAAAATGTTTGCACTTGGTGAAAAAGCTCGCCAAATGCATGGAAAAACTCACGATGAAATTAAAACTATTCGCCCTTTGCGCGATGGCGTTATTGCCGACTTTAACGCAGCCGAGCTTATGCTTCGCGGATTAATAAAAATGGCAAGCAGCAAAAATAGTTTATTTACACCTTCGCTTAAAATGGTAGTGTGTATTCCTTCGGGTAGTACCGAAGTAGAGGTGAGAGCCGTAAGAGACTCTGCCGAGCACGCCGGTGGGAGAGATGTTTTTATGATTCACGAACCTATGGCTGCGGCAATAGGTATTGGAATAGACGTTGAAGCCCCTGAGGGCAACATGGTGGTAGATATAGGAGGAGGAACTACCGAAATAGCTGTTATTTCGCTTGGAGGAATTGTAACCAATAAATCCATTAGAATTGCCGGCGATGACTTCACTACCGACATTCAAGAATACATGCGCCACCAGCACAACATCAAAATTGGTGAACGTTCGGCTGAAGAAATTAAAATCAGAGTAGGCTCTGCCTTACCTGAGCTTGATAATCCACCGGAAGATTATATGGTTCGTGGTCCACATCAAATGACTGCTTTGCCAGTAGAAATTCCTGTTTCGTATCAAGAAATTGCACACAGCTTAGAAAAATCACTTTCAAAAATTGAAACGGCTATTTTGAACGTATTGGAGCAAACTCCACCGGAGCTTTATGCCGATATTTTCAGAAATGGAATTTTCTTAGCCGGAGGCGGTGCTTTGCTTAGAGGTATCGACAAACGCATTTCGTCTAAAACTAATATTCCTGTGCACATTGCCGACGATCCTTTGCATGCAGTAGCTCGTGGTACAGGTGTTGCACTCAAAAATTCAGATAAATTTTCATTCTTAATTCGATAATCGTTTATCTTTGATTGCGTTTTTAATGAAAAAAAAATAATTAAATTGCGAAATGGCTAATTTTTTTTAAATTACCATTTTGCAATTTGTTTGTTTATTTTGTTCGGTACTTTTTTTAAAATTTAAAATTTAAAATTTAAAATTATAATTAACAATTAACAATTAACAATTAACAATTAACAATTACAGTTGCTTAAACTCAAATGCAAAACTTATTTAATTTTATCTTACGTTATCATTTTGTGCTTTTGTTTTTGGCATTAGAAATTACCTCTATTACACTTATAGTAAGCACAAATCAAGACAAAGAACGGGTTTTGTTAAGTTCTGCCAACGATGTTTCTGGTTATTTTTATTCGCACTTCAATTTTATAACCGAATACCTATCGCTTGTAGAAATGAACGAGGCACTATCAAAAGAAAATGCTCAGTATCGAAATAGTTTTGTTTCTGCTTACAAATCGAATATTGTATTGAAACAAGAGATTATAGATAAAGAGTATGAGCAACAATATTATTACATTTCGGCAAGAGTTATTAATAATTCCATCAATAGATTGCACAATTACATAACCCTCGATAAAGGCAAAAAAGCGGGCATCGAAATAGGAATGGCGGTAGTTACGGGCGACGGAATTGTGGGCGTAGTGCGCGATGTATCAGAAAATTACGCTTCTGTTATTTCCTTACTCAATACAAAACTTGGTGTAAGTGTGAAGCTCAAAAAGAATGGTTACTTTGGTTCTGCTTCGTGGTCGGGTACCGATTACTCAAGTCTTTCGGTGAAAGAAATTCCGAACCATGTGCCGATAATCATTGGCGATACTATCATTACTAGCGGATATTCAACCATTTTTCCCGAAGGTATTCTGGTAGGAACTATCAATAAGTTTGACCAAGAGCAAGGTAGCAATTTTTACAATATTTCCATAAAACTTTCTGCAAATTTCAAAACTCTTTCGTATGTATATGTAATAGGCGATTTGCTTAAAACAGAAAGGAATGAGCTTGAAACGGTAGAAGAATAAACTGGATACATTTAATATTTTTTTTTAAAACAAAACAGGTAATTAGAAGCAATAAATGATAAATACAATTCCAACGAATAGTGTGCGTTTTATTTTATTAATTCTTTTTCAGGTATTAATATTAAACAATGCAAATTTAACTCCCCTCAACATTACTCCTTTTGTTTTCATTTTGTTTATTATTTTATTGCCTTTTGAAACTCCCAATTGGCTTTTGCTTATTTTGGCTTTTTTGATGGGTATTGTACTCGATATTTTTTCCGACGAATTGGGTAAATTTGCTTTTTCGTTGGTTTTAATTGCCTTTTCTCGACCTACTGTGCTTCGTTTGCTGAGCTCAAGAGACGGTTATCGAAAGAAAACACTCCCCAATCTTCAAGATTATGGATTGAAATGGTTTTTTAAGTATGCTATTATCATGATTTTGATTCACAACATCAGTTTCTATTTTCTCGAAGCTTTCCAATTAAAATATTTGCTGGTTACAATTGCCCGAATTATTCTAAATTCTTCTTTTACTGTAATTTTAATTGTTCTTTTGCAGTTTTTTGCAGTAAATAAACGATACAATAATTAATCTTTGAATTATTCTTTTTCAATAAGAAAAACCACAAACGACACTTATTAAAAAAAAAAAAAATTATAGAATATTGAATATAAAAGTTTTAGCAAAAAAAATAAAAGTGTTGATTAAATTTGCATTACTACTTATCAATCTTTTAGCACACACTCGAAGCTTTTTTTATGCGATGAAACTGTACATTTTGAATTTTTTATACCAACAAATGTATTAAAATCTTTTGAATTTTAAAAATTTAGAAAAAAAAGTAGTTCTAAAAATGAAAATAACAGAGAAATTTTGAATTTATGACAACAAAAAAAAAAAAATCAATTTTTCTTGAGCGTTTTATCGAACCTCAAAACAGGTTTTTTTTAAGAAAAAACCGAATGCGAACAATTTTTAACCAAATGCGATGGACAAAAAACCGAATGCGAACAATTTTTAACCAAATGCGATGGACAAAAAACC
>DZBP01000183.1 GCA_022729915.1 Draconibacterium orientale
TAATTTATAATTCATAATTTATAATTCATAATTTATAATTCATAATTTATAATTCCTAATTTATAATTCCTAATTTATAATTCCTAATTTATAATTCCTAATTTATAATTCCTAATTAAAAAAACTAGCTTCCAAAAATGATGAAGTAAATAGGAATAAGTGAAAATCCGCCAGCAATTACAAGTGCGTAAATATCACCAACAACGGTAAAACGTTTGCGCCATTCGATATTGCTCCAGCCGAGAGTTTGCAAAGCTGACCAGAAAGCATGATGTAAGTGCAAGCCCAATGCAATAGCTCCTAAAATGTACAATCCCGAATAAACTAAGCCCAAAGAAGGGTCAGTAAAAAGTCCGGCAACTAGGGCATAAGCATTTTCCATTTCTACTCCACCAACGGTAACAGCAGCAAGCGAATGTGCAATTTTAATTTCGTACCAAAAATGCATCATGTGCATAGCTAAGAAAATAAAAACAACACTACCCAACACAAACATATTGCGTGAAGCCCAAGAACTTGCATTCTTTTGGTCAACAACTGCATATTTTACGGGATTTGCTTTTTGATTTTGGATTGTTATCCAAACTGACCAGATAATATGAACTAAAAAACCTAAACCTAAGATAGGTTCCATTACTTTCATCATTGGGTTAGTGCCCATGAAGTGCGCTCCCTGGTTGAATAAATCGCCTGAGCTATCGAACATTAAAAACGAATTTAATAGCAGGTGAACCAACAAGAATAGCATAAGAAAGATTCCTGATAGGCTCATGATTAATTTTCTACCTATCGAGGATTTTATAAAAGTACTCATAAACTTGTTTTTGTTTAGTTTTTTGATTAATTTATTTTCCAGCAAAAGTATTTAGAAATTCGTTTTAAAATTATGTTTTTTAACATATTTTTCAATATTTAGAAAGATTCTTAATTAAGGATAAATTATTTATTTTTAACAAATGGAGCTTAATTACTTTTTAATTGCAAACGGGAAATTGAAAATTAGATGTTTATTTACTTTTTTGATCTATTATATTTTTGAAATTTTTGAGAATCTTGTTAAAAATAAATGCAATTAAATACTATAAATATTAATGAACTTAAACCATACGAAATATATAAGGTCTAAAAATTATACATCGAGTTTAAACAATCATTTGAGTAAATAGAAACTTTTAACCAAAAGAAATCGCTTTGATTTTAAATCATATAGCTTCACTAACTTCGATTATAGATTTTTAGTAATTGCTAGTATTTCTATTTCGTTATCATATATTCTGAAGATTGCTTGGTATATTTTATTTAATCGAAAGCAATAAAATCTCAACTCTTTTGGCGATAATTGTTTTATATCTAAAACAAAGGAATTACTCTGTTTCAAAAATAATCTCTTTGCTTTTTTATATTCTTTGGTCAATTGATGAGCTTTGATAAATGCTTTATTTTCAGCTGATAATTTTTTAATTTTCATTTTTGTGGTGTTTCAATATTTTGTAATTCTTTTTCAATTTTTTTCAATAAATTCTCGTTGTATTCTCCTTGTTTGAGCATTTCCATGACTTGCTTAGTATCTAAATTTTTATCAAATTCTTCTAATTTAACGAATTTCCTTTTTAGCGTAATTTCGTGTATATTATTTTCAAAAAGAAAAAGCAGTACTTCCACAAAATCTTTATTCAACTCATTGTAGCTAATTTCTATCGTTGCCTTCATTGGTTTTTTATTGGTTTTTTATTATCCAAAAGTATGTAATTTTATTGAGTTTGATGTTTTAAGTTTAACTCACAAATGCAATATCCAAACAAGAAATCTTAACATACAAAAAGACTTATATTCTTCATTATCATTACATTAAAGTAAGGACATTAAGATAATATCAATTCTATTTTAACTAAACAAAATAAATATGTAAGCAAAGCTTAAAAAAACTAAGCAAACTTAATGTAAAATTAATTTTAGTCGTGTTATATTTCATTATTTAATAAATATTCCGAAAAATGCAATTAATGGATAGGTTCTACTTTTGTCCTCGAAAAAAATTGTTTCGCAGTAAGTAAGTACTATTTCAACAATTAAAGTAAACATTCTTGATATTTATTTGATTTTGAGCACTCTTTAAAAATTTAAAAATCAATCAATTACAGATTACTACTTATTTACCGAAATAAATTAAAATCATTCAAAAACTTAAAAATCAATTGTATGAAACAAATTAAACTATTCGTAATTTTTTTAATGTTTTCATTAACTTCTCTGGCACAAAGCGGTATTTTGAAAGGACGCATTGTAGATTCAGAAAAAAAATCATTGCCCGGAGCTTTTGCTTTTATCGAAGGCACTAACATTGGGGCAGTTTCTAATGTGAATGGTGAATATGTAATCAATTCGCTAAAAGAAGGACGTTACTCCGTTGTAGTAAGCTATATAGGTTATGTAACTTACACAATGGAAGTAGATGTAAAAGCCGGTGGAACAACTTTAGCCGATTTTACACTTGCAGAAGGTTTAGAATTGAACGAAATAACCATTAATAGTCGTTTATTTGGCGAAACCAAAGCATTGAACAATCAAAAAAATGCACTTAATATTTCGACCATGATAAGCAGCGAACAACTAGAACGTTTTCCAGATGCCAACATAGGCGATGCCATGAAGCGTTTAAGTGGAATCAATGTGCAGTATGATCAAGGTGAAGCGCGTTTTGGAAATATTAGAGGAACTAGTCCCGAATTAAATTCGGTAACTATCAACGGCGAAAGAATCCCTTCGGCTGAAGCCGAAATTCGTGTGGTGCAGCTCGATTTGGTGCCTTCTGACATGATTGAAGCTGTGGAATTTAACAAAGCTCTTACACCCGATATGGACGCTGACGCCATTGGGGGTTCGGTTAATTTAATTACCAAATCAGCTCCTTACGAGCAAGAAATTAGCGGAAAATTAGGTTCAGGTTGGAATTTTGTTTCAAACAAACCACTTTACAACGGAAATTTGACTTTTGGCAAACGTTTTTTATCCAATAAATTGGGCATCGTTTTGAGTGCTTCGGCTTACGACCACCAGTTGGGTTCGGACAATATTGAAGCCGAATGGGATTACTCGGACGAAAACAACAAAGATGCTTCGGCATTTACTTCGGGTTTTGAAAACAGACAATATTATATAGAACGTTTCAGAACCAGCTATTCGTCCGCTCTTGATTTCAAAATCAATCAAAATCACACGCTTTACGCAAAAGCCATTTACAATCACCGCAACGACTGGGAAAACAGATACCGCATTCAATATTCCAACATTGAAGAAGACGCCGGACAATATACAACCAAAATCAGACGACAACTCAAATTTGGTGTAGAAGACAACAAATACAGCCGTTTGGAAGACCAACGAATGTATAATTTTTCTCTTGGCGGCGACCATATTTTTAACAAATTAAAAATTGATTGGTCGGCATCGTATTCAAAAGCCAACGAGGAACGCCCAAACGAGCGTTACTTACGTTATGCGGTTAGAAATGTTCCTATTAATTTGGATTTGAGCGACAAATCTTTTCCTGTAATTACTTTCCCCGAAGATAGCGAAAAGTATTCCAACATTTCCGATATTTATTCCTTCGACAAATTGACCGAAAAATATCAATATACCGAAGAAGTGGACAAAAACGCACGCATCAATTTTGAATGGACACTTTCGCAAGGTGAATATGCCAATGTTTTGAAATTTGGCGCACGCTACCGTTCAAAATCAAAAATGCGCGACAACTGGCTCTACGAATACGAACCCACCGATGAAGATGCTTTTACTGCTTTGGCTCTCTCACACATAACCGATGTTTCTAAAGACAATTTTATGCCCGGAAATTACAGTTTAGGCAATTTCATTGACCCAAAAATAAGCGATTATTTTGATTTAACCAATGCAAATTACTTTGACAAAGAAGAAGACATCAGCGAAAATGCCGGAGACTTTAACGCTACTGAAAGCATATATGCAGGTTACGCTATGCTTACACAAAAATTAGGAAAAAAACTTACCGTAATAGCCGGAGTAAGAGCCGAACAAACTCTTTTGGAATATCAAGGAAATATTTATGAAATACCTGTAGATGAAGACCCTACAATTACTCTTTCGAGTGTTGTAAAAGACGATTACATCAACTTTTTACCAGCCATTCATGTTAAATATTCGCCCGATGCTTATTCAAATATTCGTTTGGCTTACACAAATACGCTTTCGCGTCCCAATTATTACGATTTAGTGCCTTATCAAGAAATTGACCGCGACGACAATGTTATTCTTTTCGGAAATCCATCGCTTTTGCCCACAACTTCAATGAATTTAGATGTTATGTACGAAAAATTCTTTAAAAACATTGGTATCGTTTCTACCGGAGTTTTTTACAAAAGCCTCAAAGATATAGTAGCTTGGGAATATAAATCCGATTTTGAATTCAACGGACATACTTACCACAGCTATCGCAAACCACAAAACATTGCCGATGCTTCTTTGATAGGTTTTGAAGCTGCATTCAACCGCCGTTTGGACTTTTTACCTTCGGTATTCAAAAATCTTTCTTTTTATGCAAATTATACTTTCGTAGAATCAAAACTTAAAAACATAAAATTTGAAGGCAGAGAAAACGAAGATTTGCCGTTAGCCGGTTCGCCAAAACACACATACAATTTGAGTTTGGCTTACGATACCAAAAAAGTGGACGTTCGTTTGTCCTTCAATCATGCCAGTGCCTTCTTGAATATGAACAACGACGGTGGTTTTGGCGAAGAAGCCTTCTTCGATTATTACTACGACAAAGTAAACTATCTCGATTTGAATTTGAATTACAAAATAAACCCCAATTTTGCCATCTATTTCGATGCCAACAACCTTTTGAATCAGCCTTTGCGCACTTTTGCGGGTGTTAGCGAACGCACCATTCAATCCGAATATTACGGAATTAAATTGAATTTAGGTTTGAAATTTAATTTTTAAATTATTTTTTTATAAGTTTGTAGTTAGTTTGTCGCTTAACATAAGCGACAAACATTTTTTTTTATAATTTTTTATAATTTTTTTTAAAAAAATACCAATGAAGAATATAAAATTATTTATTTTAGCAATCGCTTTTTTGAGTTTCTACGCTTGCAACGAAACTCCTAAAAATCAAAACAATACAAAAGATACGCTAACCGATGAGCGCAACAAAGAAGCTCGCGAAGATAGTGCAAAACTTGCAGAAGCACTTCATTTGCAGAGCCTTATCGAAACGGTTGTTTATGCCAATGCTGAAACAGATGCAGTTTCGGCTAACTTAAACGACGATGCCGCCGACGACCCTGCCATTTGGATAAACACCAAAAATCCCGAAAAAAGTATTATTTTAGGAACAAACAAAAAAGAGGGTTTGTATGCTTACGACTTGAACGGAAAAATAATTAATTACCGAAAAGTTGGAAAAGTAAACAATGTCGATTTGCGCGATGGTTTTTCTTATAATGGACAAAAAGTGGCTTTGGTAGCCGGAAGCAACAGAAGCAACAATGCCGTTTCACTTTTTTACATAGACCCAAAAGAATTAAATCTTTCCGATACCATAGCCAATATTCCCTCAAAAGTAGGAGATGTGTATGGCGTGGCTATGTATAAAGACGCTAAAAATCAGTTCTTTGTGTTTGTAAATGGAAAAGACGGACAGTTTGAACAATGGAAAGTGTGGAACGAAAATAAACAGATAAAATATCAATTGAAACGCACTTTTAAAAGCAACAGCCAGCCCGAAGGAATTACCATCAACGACCGCACCGGAATGCTTTATTTTGGCGTGGAAGAAGAAGGTATTTTTAAAATGAGTGCAAACCCCGACAGCCTTGTAAATCCCCGAAAATTGCCCATGAGCGATACGTTAAATCCGTTTATAGCTTATGATATTGAGGGAATTAGCGTATTTCAATACAATAAAAAAGATTTCCTTTTGGTTTCGGTTCAAGGCAGTTTTTCTTATGCCATTTTTGAATTGGGTGAAAAAGACTCATACATTAATTCGTTCAAAATCAAAACAAAAGACTTCGATGGCGTAGAAGAAACCGATGGTTTAGACCTCATTGTAACCGACCTTTTACCTCAATATCCGAAAGGAATTATGGTTTTTCAAGATGGATTTAATTACAATG
>DZBP01000039.1 GCA_022729915.1 Draconibacterium orientale
CTTTGCCAAAGTTTTTGAACTTTGGCAAAGTTTTTTTTTCAATCAATGCACAATTCTAATTCGTGCATCAACTGCTATCACATTTTCGGGCGAACCAAGCAGAGGATTTAAATCCATTTCAAAAATTTCGGGAGCCGTTTCGAGCAGTGCCGACAAACGAACCAAAATATCTGCAAATTTTTCTTCATTTACTCCTTTTTTACCACGTGCACCTTTTATAATTCCGTAACTCTTCAAATTTCGAATCATATCAAAAGCATCATCTTTATCAATTGGGCTCAATTTTGAACGAACATCTTTTAACACTTCGATGAAAATTCCTCCTAAACCGCATAAAATGGTATGTCCAAAATTGCCTTCTCGCTTTGCGCCCACAAAAAGTTCTGTGCCTGAAAGCATGGGTTGAACTAAAATAGCCGTTGTGTCTTTGATTTTAATCATGCGTTCAAATTCAACAATGGCTTGTTCTTTGGTTTTTACATTCAAAACTACTCCACCCACATCGGACTTGTGAACAGGACCTATTACTTTCATAACTACTGGAAAACCAAGCGATTCAGCAAATTTTGCAGCTTCTTCTTTAGTCGTTGCAACAGCTTCGCCGGTTCTGTTAATTCCAGCGGCATCGAGCAGATTTTGTATTTCTTCGGGAGAAATGTAGCCTTCTTTGGCGTTTTCTATTACTTTTCGTATTGCTTTTTTATCGATAATTAAATTACTTTCAGTTTTAGTTTTCGGTTTGGGTGTGAAATAAATTTTTGCAAGCGCATTTCCAAAAATTACTTCGTCTGGAAAGCAAACATTTCCTTTTTTTACAAATTCTGAAATTTCATCTTTTACATTTACAACCGATGGAAGAATTGGAAAAATAGGTTTTTTGCAAGTTTTCATTTTTTCGTGCAACAAATCGTACACATCGTAAACTGGCGACAAGCCAGGGCTTCCGAAGATAACAGCCATTCCGTCAATTTGTTCAAATTTATTTTCGCAAAAATCGATGATATGACCTAAGTGTTCGGCAGTTCCGGTAGCTAAAAAATCGATTGGATTTGCTACCGATGAGCCAGCATATAATTTTTCGAGCAATTCTGGGCTTTGAATTGCCGGAATTTTCAAACCTCCATTCGATAAAGCATCGGTGAGCATTACTGCCGGACCGCCCGCATGTGTTATGATTGCAATATTTTCGCCTTTCAGTTCGGGCAGCATAAAAATTGAAGCCACCGTTGTAAGTTCCTCACGACCAGCGCAACGCACAATTCCAGCTTTTTCAAAAAGCGAACTAACTGCTAAATCGGGGCTTGCTAGCGCACCCGTATGCGACGACGCTGCACGGCTTCCGGCTTCAGAACTTCCCGATTTGATTGCAGCTATTTTGCACCCTTTTTGAATCAGCGAGCGAGCGTGTTTTAATAATTTTTGAGGTTTGTTTACACTTTCGATGTATAAAAGTTTCACTTTTGAGCTATTTTGGGCATCAAACGTTTCGTCTAAATATTCCAAAACGTCTTCAACTCCAAGTTGTGCCGAATTTCCAACCGACCAAACGCTCGAAAATTTCAATCCTTTTGACATTGCCGATTCGATAATAAAAACAGCCGTTGCACCCGAACCCGAAATAAAATCAACTCCTTGTGTGTCCAATTTTGGAATAGGAGTGGTGAAAACACCATTATAATTGGTGTTCAAAAAACCAATACAATTTGGTCCTATCAATGAGCCATTTACACTTTCTATGGTTTTCACAATTTCCATTTCCAACTCAGCACCTTCGTGGCTTTCTTCGCTGTAACCTGCTGAAATTATGATAAATGCACGAGTGTTTTTCTCTTTTGTCAAAATCTGAACCGTTTCTAATGTAAATTTGGCTGCAATAGCAATAATTGCCAAGTCAACTTGAGGCAAATCTTTTGCCGTTTTGTAAACTTTAACTCCTTGAACACTATCGGCTTTTAAGTTTACAACCGAAAGTTCGCCCTGAAAACCTCCATCAAGTAAGTTTTTTAGAATTTTTCCGCCCGGAGTTTGTACATTATCGCTACCGCCCACAACTACGATGCTTTGTGGATTTATTAATTTGCTGTTTATCATGTTTTTATAATTGTAAGTTCTTTTTTTTGAAAAAAATGAGTAAAAAGTAATTTTCGGTACAAAAATAGGTAAAAAAGCAAAACCAAATTATTGTTTTACAGCATACAATTTTTTTGAAATGATTTTTGAATGAATTGAAAAAAAAGACCACAAAACTAACTTTTAAATTTTGTGGTTTTTCAGACTAATACCAAACTTAATTGTATATTTTATTTTGACGAATGCTTAAAAATTATTTAATTATAAAAATATTTGCTCCAAAAAAAATAGTTCTATTGCTTATTTTTCAAGAACACTTTTCAAATTATCTAAGCCTTTTTGCAAATCGCCGCCTAATTGTTTTTCCATGTCCATAAAAAGTAAAAAAATGTTCATTGGAAATGCCATTTCGCCTTTAAAGCCCCATTTTACGTTGGTTTCGGTAGCTGAAACTTCTGTTAATTGCATATAAGCTAAGTCATTTGCTTCAAAGGGTTCTATAAACCGTAGTTCGTACTCAATGCGTTCATTTCCAACTATTTTTAGAATTTCTTGTTCGCCTTTTCCCACATCATCTTTTTGGCTTTCCCATGCTGACACAAAACCAACTTTCCCATCTTCACCTTTGTAGGTTTTCTTCATTTCTGTATCCATATTTGCCCAAACGCTAAAATTATCTTGGTTTTTGAGCAAAACAATGTAATCGAATACTTCTTGCTTTGATTTTTTTATATTTACTTCTCTTTCAACACTATACCTGTTGGGTGAAAAAAAAGCTAATAGCAGAACCAAAGCTACTAAAATAGCAATTACAATTAGTGAATATTTTAAAATTTTCATAAGTAATTAATTTTTAATTGTTTGTGAATATTTTTAATTTATTTATTTGAAAGCATAAATTTACAATTTTCTTTTTTAAATCACCAATTTTTTTTGATTTTTTTCTTTAAAAATTTGCAAATTTATTATTTTGATAAAAAACAAAAAGTAATTGAAAATGCAAAAGATAGGAAAAATGTGATTTTAAAATAGGTAAATATTTTTGTAAAATAATAAATTTTAAGCACTTGACAAAACAAAATATGCAATTTAATTTGGTTTGCAGTTTGCAAATCGGAATTCATAATTCACAAATCAGAATTACTTGCGAAATTTATATGAAATTTAATTTATAAATTTTATAAAATATAAGTATATTTACAAAATTTTAAAATCGAACTGAAAATTTGAAAAATTCTTAAAACCAATAAGATACGATATATATAAGGCATGGAAAAAAAATGGATTTTACAACAACAAGGTGATACAGAAACTGTTGATGCTTTGTCGCAAATATTAAAAATTGATAAAATTTTGAGTAATTTATTGGTACAAAGAAAAATAAATACTTTTGATGAGGCACGAGAGTTTTTTAGACCTCGAATAGAAGATTTGCACAATCCGTTTTTAATGGCTGACATGAGCAAAGCTGTTGAAAGGCTGGAACAAGCATTAGCAAATGGCGAAAAAATACTAATTTATGGCGATTATGATGTTGATGGAACTACCTCTGTAGCACTTGTTTATAGTTTTTTGAAACCAATTTATTCTAATATCGGTTACTACATTCCTGATAGGTACGATGAGGGCTATGGCGTTTCGATTGAAGGCATTGATTTTGCTCACAACAATGGCTATTCGCTCATAATTGCACTCGATTGTGGCATCAAAGCTATTAAAAAAGTAGATTATGCCCATGAAAAAAAGATTGAATTTATAATTTGCGACCATCATACTCCCGGCGAAACTTTACCAAAAGCGGCAGCTATTTTAAACCCCAAACGCGAAGATTGCAAATATCCATTTAAAGAACTTTCGGGTTGTGGAGTGGGGTTTAAGTTTGTACAAGCTTATGCTCAAAAAAATAATATCCCGTTTGAAGTTTTGACGCCTTTGCTTGATTTAGTGGCTGTTAGCATTGCTTCTGATATTGTTTCAATACATGGCGAAAATAGAGTTTTGAGCTATTTTGGATTGGAACAACTCAACAAAAATCCTCGAATTGGGTTAAAATCAATTATTAAAATTTCCGGTTTGGAAGGTAAACAAATAACGGTTTCCGATTCTGTTTTCAAAATAGGACCTCGAATAAATGCTGCGGGTCGAATTGACCGTGGTTCACGCGCCGTAGATTTGCTAATTGCTCAAACTCAAGATGATGCAAATTCAATTGCCGACAAAATTGATGATTTGAACACCGAACGCAAAGATTTAGACCACAACCATACCGAAGCTGCCATTCATTTTATCAAAAGCAACGAAAATTTGATTAATAGAAAAACTACGGTGGTTTTTAATCCAGAATGGCACAAGGGCGTTATAGGAATTGTGGCTTCGCGGCTAACCGAAACTTTTTATCGTCCTACGGTTGTACTCACGGAGTCTGATGGAATGGTCTCTGGTTCAGCACGTTCTGTGTTTGGTTTTAATCTATACAATGCCATTGAAGCGTGTGCCGATTTGCTCGAAAATTTTGGCGGACACATGTACGCAGCCGGAATGACCATGAAACGCGAAAATCTCGAAAAATTTCAAGAACAATTCGAGCGCGTTGTATCTGAAACTATTACAGAAGAAGATCTTACCCCACAAATTGACATAGATGCAAAAATAAATTTCAAGGATATTACTCCCAAATTTTATCGAATTTTGCGCCAGATGGAGCCTTTCGGACCCGACAATATGACTCCTATTTTCTTGACCGACAATGTGTACGACACTGGAGAAAGCCGTTTGGTAGGTAAAAATTTAGAACATTTGAAACTGGAATTGATGCAAAAAGGTGTAAAAATGGCTGGAATAGGTTTTTCGTTAGCAAAGCATCTTGAAATTATAAAATCAGGAAAACCTTTTAGAATTTGCTATAACGTTGAGGAAAATGATTTTAGAGGAATCAAATCGCTTCAAATAATGGTGCGAGATGTAAAACCAATGTAAAGCGGAAAAGTTATAAATAATTGCAAGAATAATTCTTTATGCCATCGTTTGCATAAGAGTTTTTTAATAAGATTGGAAAAGAAAAGTGAGTAATATAATAAAGAAAGTGTTAAAAAAGTAAAATTAAAATAATATAATTTTTTATGAAAAAAAGATGTTTAAATAATATATTTTATATAAAACAAAATAAGGCGGTTCAATCACTGAAACGCCTTATTACCTAAACCTTTTTACTATGAAAAATAAAAATACTTACCTTTTATTTTCTGCAAAAGTATAGCATTTATTTGTATTACAAAATTTTTGACTGTTAAAAAAACTTAAAGCTTTTATTATATTTAAATGAGAGTAAAATTTTATAATTATAGAGTAATATTTAGTTTTAAAATTATATTTTAATGATATTACTTTTTTATATTGTAATTAAAACAAAAATTTGTCGAAAATTAGGTCATATAAAAAAACATTTTTGCAACGTTTTGTAATATGTTTATTTCAAGAAAATTAAATTTTGTGTCATAAACTAGTGAATGTTTTGTAAGTTATTAACAATTAGGTTTTTAAATGTATTAATTAAAAAAGAGATTAACAAATCCAATGATAGAACAAAGTATTTTTTTAGAGGGAATTGACCCAATTGAAATTTATGGAGCCAATAATTTGAATTTGAATAAAATAAAAGAATTTTTTCCAAAATTGAAAATTGTAGCTCGTGGCGACGAACTTAAAGTAAACGGCGACACAGACGAGATTAAGGTTTTTATGGATAAATTTAATTTGATTTTAAAGCATTTTCATAAATATAACAGCTTGACTGAGAAGATGGTAGAAAAGATTATTTTTGAAGACACTGCCATGGTGGAGCAATTTTACGAAGGAGCTGACAGTGTTTTAATTTTTGGCAACAACGGCAAAAGCATCAAAGCTAGAAATGCGCACCAAATTGAATTGATTGAAAAAATTGTTGAAAATGACCTTATTTTTGCTATTGGACCTGCTGGAACCGGAAAAACTTACATTGCTATTGCTTTGGCAATTAGAGCGTTGAGAAAGAAAATTGTTCGCAAAATTATATTAAGTCGTCCGGCAGTGGAAGCTGAAGAAAAGCTTGGTTTTTTGCCCGGCGACCTTAAAGATAAGCTCGACCCATATTTGCAGCCGCTTTACGATGCTTTGCGCGATATGATTCCGGCACGAAAGCTCGAAGAATTTATTAAAGAGGGAATTATCCAAATTGCACCACTTGCATACATGCGTGGGCGCACGCTTGGAAACGCTTTTGTTATTTTGGACGAAGCACAAAATACAACGCCCAACCAAATGAAAATGTTTCTCACACGCATGGGCGAAGGCTCTAAGTTTGTGATTACAGGCGATGTAACTCAAATTGATTTACCTTCGAGAATTAAATCGGGCTTGGTGGAATCTATGAAAATTTTAAAAACTATTAAAGGAATTGCAACAATTAATTTCGACCAAAAAGACATTATAAGGCATGATTTGGTAAGAGAAATTGTAAATGCTTATTCAAAGGTAGAAAGTAAAGAGTAATAAATGTTTAATTGTCAATTAATTAACAATTGAAAATTAAAGAAGTATGATCAAAAAAAATCAAAATAATATAAGCAAAGAAAATGAAATTTCGGGGAATGATTTGAATTTACATTTTTCTGAAATCTGCAAGCTTATTCGAAATGCAAAAGAACGGGCATATCATGCTGTTAATTTTGAATTAATTGATTTATACTGGCAAGTTGGCGAATAACAAAGTGGCTTTGCAGCAATGGGGAAATGGAATTGTAAAAAAGCTATCGGAATATATTAGAATTCAAGAACCAAACGTTTCTGGTTTTTCGGCTCAAAATATTTGGCGTATGAAGCAGTTTTTTGAAACCTATTCTAAAAATGAAAAACTATTTGCGTTAGTGAGAGAGATTAACTGGTCTAATAATATGGTGATTATCAGTAAAACAAACAACGATATTGAAAAAGAATTTTATTTACGTCTGGCTATTCAGGAAAAATATTCGTATAAAGAACTTGAAAGACAACTAAATACAAATTATTTCGATAGAGTTATTGCAAACGACATAAAACTCTCAACACCATTGAGAGAATTACATCCTTTTGCAACTAATTATTTTAGAGATAGTTATATGCTCGATTTCTTAGAATTACCAAAATCATACAAAGAAAAACATTTACGAAAAGGAATTATTGAAAACCTGAAACTTTTTATTTTAGAATTTGGAAAAGATTTTATTTTTATAGGTGAAGAATATAAGGTGCAAGTGGGGAATTCTGATTTTAGGATTGATTTATTGTTTTTTCATCGCGAATTGCAATGCCTTGTGGCTATCGAATTGAAAACGATAGAGTTTAAGCCTGAATATTTGGGCAAAATGGAGTTTTATCTCGAAGCACTCGACCGCGATGTAAAAAAGGAACACGAAAAGCCAAGTGTAGGTATTATTCTTTGTAAATATAAAGATACCAAAGTGGTAGAATATGTATTAAGTCGTAGTCTTTCGCCGGCAATGGTAGCTAAATATCAAACAGAACTGATTGATACCAAGATACTAGAGCAAAAATTAGATGAATTTTTCGAACTTTCACAATAATTTTTAATTTAACAATTTTAATTTTTTTTAAGAGTGAATTTAGAATTTTTTATAGCCAAGCGAATTTTTTTTAAGAAAAAAAGAAATTTATCTGCCGGAATTGTTGAATTAGCGGTTGCCGGAATTGCTTTGGGCTTGGCAATTATGATTCTTTCTGTTGCCATTGTTACAGGTTTTAAACAACAGATACAGAACAAAGTAGTTGGTTTTGGCTCTCATTTAATAATCGAAAATTTTAGCACAAATTCATCGTATGAAGTAATTCCAATAGATAAAAATCAGCCATTTTATGCTACTTTGAATAAAATTGATGGCATAAAACACATTCAACGATTTGCGATTAAAGCAGGAATAATAAAAACCGAAAAAGATATTCAAGGTACAATTTTAAAAGGTGTAGATAGTGATTTCGATTGGACTTTTTTCAAAAAAAACTTGGTAAAAGGAACCGTTTTAAATATCGACACTGGTGTGCGAACCAATGATGTTTTAGTTTCTGAATATATTGCTAACGTCTTGAATTTGAAGCTTGGAGATGAAATAAACATGTATTTTATACAAGAACCACCCAAAGTACGTAAATTTACAATAAAAGGAATTTACAACACCGGTTTAGATGAATATGACCAGCTTTACTTGATAGCAGATATTAAACATATTCAGAGACTTAACTCATGGTCGAGCGATAAAATTAGTGGTTTTGAGGTTTTAATCGACGATTTTAAAAAAATTGACGAAATGCAGAACAAAGTTTTTGCTATAGTAGGCAATATTTTTTTTGACGATGGCAGCAAATTACGCGTAAAATCGATTAAAGAGACTAATCCTTCAATTTTTGAATGGCTCGAATTAACTGATATGAACGTGTGGATTATCCTGATTTTGATGACAATTGTTGCCGGAATAAATATGATTTCGGGTTTGTTGATTATCATTTTAGAGCGAACAAATATGATTGGAATATTAAAATCTTTGGGTGCTGCAAACTTCTCAATTCGCAAAATTTTCTTGTATAATTCATTTTTTTTCATTTCAAAAGGTTTTTTATGGGGAAACTTGATTGGTATTGGCTTAGCTTTGTTGCAATTTTATTTTGAAATAATTCCGTTAGATCCTTCAACTTATTATATATCAAGTGTTCCTATTAATTTAAACTGGGTTGATATTTTGTTTTTAAATGGTGGTACCATGTTGGTAGTTTTTATGATGATGTTGCTGCCTGCTATATTAATTTCATACATTGAGCCGATAAAAGCGATAAAATTTAATTAAAATGACGATTTTAGAAATACAAGAAAAATTAAAGCATCCATTACCCGGAATGGAGGCGCAAAAAAAAATGTCGCCAAAATTTAGGGAGGTGATTATGCCGGAAAACACAAAGCACTTCAAAGAAAGTGCTGTTTTACTTAGTTTAATTCCTAAAAATGGAAGTTTATATATTCCTCTAATTAAGCGTACTAAGTCAAAAGGAAGTCATAGTGGGCAAATTAGTTTTCCGGGAGGAAAATTTGAAAAAAGTGATACTGATTTTGAATTTACAGCTAAAAGAGAAGCCCATGAAGAAATTGGGTTGAAACTTTCTGAAATTGAAATAATTGGGATATTGAGTCCTCTTTATATTCCTATTAGTCAGTTTATTGTGTATCCTTTTGTGGCATTTTATCCTTCCACAAACGATTTTAATTTGAACAAAAGAGAAGTAGAAGAGTTATTGATGGTTGATTTAAAAGATTTTTTTAATCCTGAAGTTGTAAAAACAGAGATGTACACAATTTTGAACCAAGAACACGAAATTCCCTATTTTGATGTGGTTGAGAATAAAGTTTGGGGAGCTACTGCAATGATTATCAAAGAGTTCATTGAGGCTATTTCGTAGATTTCTTTTTAATAAGTAAAACCATTTATTTATTTTCGCAAGGCAAAGGCGTGTCTTCAATTGGGAAAAAAACTCCACGTAGTGAAAAGTGCCACCACTCTGAATTGGAATGTCTAAAGCCAGCCATATCCATTGTATTGCTTAGTAAATCTCTGTTTGCCAGTATTTCTGCCGAAAAATTACGATAGGTAGGCCAAGCTTCTTTTCCAAAATAATCGAATGGAGTTCCCATATCTAATTCATTTCCAGACATATCTACCAGTGTAACATCTACTGCAACTCCACGATTGTGCATAGAAGCCTGCCCAGAATTTGGGTCTGCTACATAAACGGCATTTGGATATACTTCCCACATTTTTCTTTGCACCGAAAGCGGACGGTAACAATCTAGCATTTTGAGTTTTACACCTTTTTCTTTCAATAAGTTATTTGCTTTTATCAAGGCTAAAGCTACTTTATACCGAATTACACATTTATTGCAGGGATAAAGTTTGGTTTTAGTAAAATTGCTGTCAGATGCATAAGGTAAATTTACCAAAAAGCTTGAATCCAAACGAATTAACTCAACTAAAGAGTCATCGGTAAAATTCATTTCTGTGTACATTTCAATTTCTGGAAGTTTATTTTCTTTTTCAATTATTTGATTTAAACTATCTGGTTTTGAGTTAGTTCCATTCATTTTATTTGAGTTATTGGAGCATGCAAATGCGAAAATTAAAAAAAAGCTCAAAACTAGTTGTTTCATGTTTTCATTTTTAGATTAATTAGTTGAAATAGCAAAAAAATTATTACGCCATTAGCAGCAAATGTTTTGCATTTTCAATGGCAGCTTCCGACAATTCTTTACCGCTAAGCATTTTAGCTATTTCAGTAACTCTTTCTTTTTCAGAGAGTTCCTTTATGTTTGAAATGGTCGAATCTTTTGTATCTTTTTTGTAAACAAGATATTGCTTTTTTCCTTTTGCTGCAATTTGCGGCAAATGTGTGATGCTCAAAACTTGCATATTTTTAGACATTTCAGCCATAATATTCCCCATTTTGTCGGCAATGTCGCCCGAAACTCCGGTATCAATTTCATCAAAAATTATAGTTGGCAAAGCCATATTAGCCGAAACTAGCGATTTGATGCTAATCATAACACGAGCAATTTCTCCGCCCGAAGCTACTTTGGTTATGTCGCTCAATTCGCTCGATTTATTTGCTGAAAAAAGGTATGAAATTGTATCGAAACCTGTCGAAGTGTAGTCCGATTCTCTATCTAATTGTATTTTGAACACTGCACTTGGCATTCCCAAGCTTATTAATTGACTTACGATTGATTTTTCTATCTTTGGGCTTATTTTTTTTCTATTTTCAGAAAGCAAAGAAGCTAATTTTTCAACTTTTTCGGTTTGAAGATTCACTTTTTTAGTCAAATCAGCAATTTCAAAGTCAAAATTTTGAATTTCGTTGAGTTTTTCTTCGAGTTCGCTTTGTATTTTTAATAATTCATGCACAGTGTTTACTCTGTGCAATTGTTGAAGCGAATACAATAAATCAAGGCGTTCGTTGATAAAATTTAATCTATCTTGGTTAAATTCAATATCTTCGCTAAGTACTTCTATTTCAGTTGAAATATCTTGAATTTCAATCAAGCTGCTTGCTAAACGTTCGATAAAATTTTCAATTTTCGGAAAAACTTTGCTAATTCTTTTTAACCCTTCATTCGCTATGCTCAATCCCGAAAGGATAGAATTTTCTTCACCACTCAAAATTTGCGAAGCCCTTGTAATATAGAGTTTTATCTCTTCGGCATTGTTCATCGTTTCGAGTTCGGCTTCAAGCATTTCTTGCTCATTTTCAACAAGTTTAGCTTCGTTCAGTTGCTCAAATCTATGTTGAAAATAATCAGCATCATTTTTTTGAGTTTTTGCTTTTTCAACTAGCTCATTTAATGTATTTTGAAGATTTTTTAAGCTTTTAAATTCGAGTTTGTATTCTTGCAGAATTTTTTCGTTTTGTGCCAAACTATCCACCACGTTGAGTTGAAATTTATTATCGCTAAGCAGCAAATTTTTGTGTTGAGAGTGAATATCAATTAGCATTAGCCCAATTTCACGCAAAGCATTCAAACTAACTGGAGCATCGTTTACAAAAGCCCGCGATTTACCGCTAGGTGTTATGATTCTACGCAAAATAGTTTCATTGTCATAATCAACATCTTCCAAATTTTCTTTGAAATATTGTTGAAGTTTTAATTTTGAAATATCAAAAACTCCTTCTATAATACATTTTTCTTCCTTGTTTTTTAAAACAGAAAGTTCTGCGCGATTTCCTAAAATTAGCGAAAGTGCTCCCAGCAAAATAGATTTTCCTGCGCCTGTTTCGCCTGTAATTGTTGAAAAACCCGACGAAAAAGCAATATCTAATTTGTCTATTAATGCGTAATTTTCAATAGAAAGTGATTTTAACATATCCTCAATTTTTGCCGCAAAAGTAGCTTTTTAATAATTATACTGCAAATTTTTATACTTTAAAATGTTGCACACAAAAACCACCGAAACTTTTTTTAAATTTCGGTGGTTTAAAAAGTTTCTATAATAAAATTATTTTTTCCAAAGTCCTTGCGATTTTAGTTCACTCAGTGGAACTAAAATTGTACATGAGCCGCAAACATAAGCTCCTAATAAATAAGGTTGGTACGAAAAAACGATATGTTCTTCAGTAAGACTAAATTGCAAACCTTCAATTGAAGCCGTTGGTACTACATCAAAACACTTTAATGGATCATCAAAATGTTTTATTATCAAGTCGTTGAGTTTTTTTATTTCTACATCAGACTCTATGGTTAAAATATCAGAAAGTTGTAAAAACTTACCGGTTTTTAAGTCAAAATTAAACGTTTTGAAATAGGTATTTGGGTGAGCTCCTAAACTAAAATCGTCGATTACAAATTTTACGCTCAATATGCCGTTGCTCGTTTCGTTCGTTAAGTAAGCCACATTTAGAGAGTAAAACATGTGGTTGTCTTCCGGAGCAAGATTTTCTTCTTTCAAAATAGCATCAACGGTTTCTTTTTTTTCGTTTAGTGCCAAATTTTCAAATTCTTTCAAGTACGAATCAATAAATTTTTGCATTTCCACATTGAAAACGTTCAGTTTTGTGTTTTCATTTTCTGCATTAGAACTAAGTTTTGGAAAATTAATTTCGTATTCAAAATAGTAATCTTTATTTGCTTTTACATCACTCAAAATCTGAACATTAAGCTCCTTCGAGTCAGATGAATTTGTGCCTTCTGTTTTTTTTAGTTTTTCACTAATATCACACGATGTTACTAAAATAAGCATCGCAATAAAAATTGACATTAAACTTTTCATATTTTTTATTTTTATTTGTATATATTTTATTGAAATTCAAACTTGAATGTTTTTTAATTTGCTAATAATCAATTAAATAAATTTGTAAACAATGATTTAAAAGCGAATGACATAGAAAAAAATTTACACAGTTAATTTTTATGGAAATATACAACTTTTTTTCTAAAAAATAAATTTTAACTTAAAAAAATATTAAAATAGTTTCATTTTTTTAAAGAATTATAGGATTAACTTATTATTCTCCAATTTAGTTTTGCTCGTTTTCTTTTTTCAAGTTCTGAAAGTAAAAGTGTGTTTTTTTCAAGTTTCAACTCTACATCTTCGTCTAAAATTTCATTTATTGAATCAGCACAAAGTTGAATAATTGCACCATCTTGAGCAATGTTTGCAATTTTAAAATCAAACGCAACTCCACTTTGTTGAGTGCCTTCTATGTCGCCCGGACCTCTAAGTTTTAAGTCTTCTTCGGCTATTTTGAAGCCATCGTTGCTTTGTACCATAATTTCAATTCGTTTTTTTGCATTTTTCGATAGTTTGTACGAAGTCATTAATATACAATACGATTGCTCAGCTCCACGACCAACTCTTCCGCGCAATTGATGCAATTGCGAAAGTCCAAATTTTTCTGCGCTTTCTATTATCATTATGCTTGCATTTGGCACATTTACGCCTACTTCTATAACGGTTGTAGAAACTAAAATATGAGCCTGTCCGCTGGTAAACAGCTCCATAGAACGATTTTTATCGTCAGGTTTCATTTGTCCGTGTACTATCGAAACCAAATATTCGGGCGGTGGAAATGCACGAGTTATGCTTTCGTAACCATCTGTAAGGTCTTTATAATCAAATTTTTCCGATTCTTGAATGAGTGGATAAACAATATAAACTTGCCTGCCTTTTGCAATTTCGTCGCGCATAAATTTAAACACTCTTAATCGTTGAGAATCAAACGAATGGATTGTTTTTATTGATTTCCTGCCTGGTGGCAATTCATCAATTACCGAAATGTCTAAATCACCATACAAAGTCATTGATAATGTGCGTGGTATGGGAGTTGCGGTCATTACAAGTACGTGCGGTGGATTTTCATTTTTTCCCCAAAGTTTGGCACGTTGCGCTACACCAAAGCGGTGCTGCTCGTCGATAATGGCAAGTCCTAAATTTTTGAATTGCACTTTGTCTTCAATTAAAGCATGTGTGCCAACCAGAATATGAAGCTCGCCACTTTCGAGTTGAGCGTGGATTAATTTGCGCTCTTTAGTTTTTGTTGAGCCAGTTAATAGCTTAATATTCAAATCTATATCTTTCAAAAAGATAGAAAGGGTTTCAAAATGTTGGCTTGCTAAAATTTCTGTTGGCGCCATAAAAGCTGCTTGAAATCCGTTATCTATGGCAAGTAAAATAATCATTAAAGCCACCAACGTTTTTCCGCTTCCTACATCGCCTTGTAAGAGCCTGTTAGAATGTTTCCCCGAACCTAAATCATACCTGATTTCTTTTATCACACGTTTTTGAGCATTCGTAAGCTCAAATTGTAAGTTCTTATTATAGAATGTGTTGAAATAATAGCCCACTTTTCCAAAAACATATCCTTTAAATGTTCTTTTTTGCTTTCTTTTTTGTTTTAAAATACGCAATTGTGTATAAAAAAGTTCGTCAAATTTCAATCTCTGTTGAGCTTTTTTCAGCAAATCAGTGTTTTTTGGAAAATGGATATTTTGAAATGCATCAAAAAGCGAAATTAGTTTTTGTTTTTCAACTAAATATTCAGGTAGTGTTTCTTCGATAGTATTTTTTACTTGTTCTAAAGCTACTCGTTGAAGTTTATTTAGCATTTTTGAGGTGATAAATGCCTTTTTCATTTTCTCTGAAATGCTATAAACTGCTTGCATACTAGCATCTTGGCTAGCTATTGGGTCAAAAACGTCAATTTCGGGGTGCACAATATTTATTCGTCCGTTGAAAACGGTAGCTTTTCCAAAAACGATGTATTCTTTATTTTCAACCAGTGTTCGTCGGATAAAGTTTACGGATTTAAACCAAATAAGCTCTAAACTTCTTTCTCCATCGGTAAAATGACCAATTAAGCGTTCTTTAAATTTTTGACCTTCCTGTGTGAACCGAATAATTTTTCCTTTCAGCTGCACAGTTGTATCTGATTCTATTTCAGCTATTTTCTGAAATGAGGACCTGTCCACATAGCGAAATGGCAAATACCACAGTAAATCTTCTACCGTAAAAATTTCTAATTCTGAGTTAAATACCGTTGCTTTTTTTGGACCTACACCGGCAAGAAATTTGATATCGCTTTGCATTAATTTTTTAGCAATTTTCTAATTGTTTGAATCTATTTTTTTATATTTATTTTGCTTTTTAGTAAAAATACAAATGCGCTTTTTATTTTTTTTCAGAAAAACTATAAAAAACACAAATTTATTTTGAATTATATTCACAAAAATATCAATTTTGCGCAAATAATCAAAAAAAAGATATGAATACAGTTATTCGATTTATAATCAGGTATTTGAAATATAAATTTACTTCAAAGCATAAGCACGGACATGGCATACATTCACCTTTTGTTTACAATTTGCTTAGAAATGTAATCGAAGGGAAGGTGAAATCTGAGAATTATAAAAAAATTGAAGCAATAAGAAAATCTTTGCTTAAAAATCATAATGTCATAAAAATAAATGACTTAGGTGCAGGTTCAAGAGTTTCAAAAAGTAACGTGCGCAAAATTTCTGAAATCGCACAAAGCGCGCTCACTCGAAAAAAATATGCTCGTTTACTTTATCGATTAGTAAATTATTTTGAGCCCCCAAAAATATTAGAACTAGGTACATCTCTAGGAATTTCAACTCTTTATTTATCTCATGCTTCTGAAAATTCACAGATAATAAGTATTGAAGGCAGCCATGAAATAGCCAAAATAGCGCAAAATAATTTTGAGTTACTTGGTTGTAAAAATATTGAATTATTAATTGGAAATTTTGATGAAGTTTTGCCTAAAGCGTTAGAAAAATTGGGAGGTTTAGATTTTGTTTTTTTTGATGGGAATCATCAAAAAGAGCCAACTTTGCGTTATTTTAATGCTTGTTTGGAATTTAAAAATAACGATTCTATTTTTGTTTTTGATGATATTCATTGGTCAGAAGGTATGGAAAATGCTTGGAATGAAATAAAATCGCATCAAGATGTGGTCGTAACAATTGATTTATTTTTCTTTGGGTTGGTGTTTTTTAGAAAAGAAATGAGCAAGCAAAATTTTATTATAAAATTTTAACACTATAAAAAGAAAAAGAATTTGTGTAGTAATAAAAAAAATGTAGCTTTGTAGCAAAAACAACCTATAACCAATACCAGTTCTCCAACAAATAAACAAATGCAAGAACAAGTAATAAGTTGTGAAGATTTAGCAAGACACTATCGCGTTGGAAATCAAACGGTAAAAGCTTTGCGTTCGGTAAGTTTAACCATCCAAAAAGGTGAATATGTGGCGATAATGGGTCCTTCTGGCTCAGGAAAATCGACATTTATGAATATTATTGGGTGCTTAGACACGCCCTCGCGAGGAACTTATATTTTGAATGGAACCGATGTTAGTAAGTTAGAAGACAATAAATTAGCTGAAATTAGAAATAAAGAAATTGGCTTTGTTTTTCAAACTTTCAATCTGTTGCCACGCTATTCGGCACTAGAAAACGTAATGCTTCCGTTAATTTATGCAGGTTTTAATTTCGATGAAAGACGTACGAGAGCTCTTGAAGTTCTAAACCAAGTTGGGCTAAGCGATAGAGTTTCGCACAAACCAAATGAACTCTCAGGTGGTCAGCGTCAGAGAGTTGCGGTTGCTCGTGCTTTGGTAAATAAGCCTTCAATCATTTTAGCCGATGAGCCAACAGGAAACCTCGACAGTAGAACTTCGGTTGAAATAATGAATTTGTTCAACGACATTCACAGTCTTGGAAATACTATTATTTTGGTTACTCACGAAGAAGATATTGCCCTTCATGCTCACAGAGTTATACGTTTGCGTGATGGAAAAATTGACCGTGATGAAATCAATCCAAATCCGATAGGTTACGTGGAACTCCCACCCGAATTGTAAGCTATATTTTGCTTTTTTTTAAGAATTAAAGCAACTTAGAGTGGAGTTTTAGTTTAAGACACAAACTGCGATTATTAACACAAATAGCCAATATTAAGTCTTTAAATAATAGAATCGAATGAAAATTTATACAAAAGGCGGTGATAAAGGAAAAACATCGCTTGTAACGGGTACGCGTGTAAAAAAATATCATATCCGGCTTGAAGCTTATGGCATGATTGACGAACTCAATTCATATATAGGATTATTAGTTTCGCACGAATTGAATGAAAGAAATAAGAATTTTTTATTAGCAATACAGCATAAGTTATTTAATATTGGTTCAATTTTAGCTGCTGATGAAAAAGAAATTCAATTTGAATTACCAAAACTACTAAGCTCTGATACTGAAAGTATTGAAAAAGAAATTGATTTTTTGAACGAGCAAATTCCGGCACTTCAAAATTTTATTTTACCCGGTGGAAATCAATTGATTGCACATTGCCATATAGCACGAACTATTTGCCGACGTGCAGAAAGACGGATAGTAAAGCTTGATACAAAAGCTAAAATAGACCAAGAAATAATCAAGTATGTCAATAGGCTTTCTGATTATTTGTTTGTTTTGGCTCGTTTTATTTCATTTGGACACAAAGTTGATGAAATAATTTGGAAGGCATAGCGTTTAAAAGCTTCTTTTTAAGTTAAAAAAACAAATTAAAGGATTTAAATTCATTCAAGGACAAAATAAATTAAAACATTGTACGTTGTTAAGTAACAAATTTGCTTGTTAATAATTAAAAATAAAGCGGATTTATTCGCAAAAAACTCGAATTGTAATTTTGTTTTATTTTTTGTAAAATAAGTTTGGGAAAAATAAAAATTTAATTATTTTCGCAGCCGAAATAAAAAGTACTAATATTTATGTTTTATGAAGTTAGTGCAAATTAAACGAATCTAAATAATAGGTCGTTTTGACCTTAAAACTCAGGAATATATGTATTGGACATTAGAACTAGCAACAAATTTAGAAGATGCGCCTTGGCCTGCAACTAAAGAAGAATTAATTGATTTCAGCATTCGCTCGGGTGCGCCTCTTGAAGTAATTGAAAATCTTCAAGAAATAGAAGACGAAGGCGAGCAGTACGAAAGTATTGAAGATATTTGGCCTGATTATCCGAGCAAAGACGATTTTTTCTTTAATGAAGAAGAATATTAGTCTAAAAAAAGTTAAACTTAAAAAGTCGGCTTAAAAAATATGCCGACTTTTTTATTTTTCATTAAATTAAATTTTATAGCTTGTTTTGTTTTAAAAATATTTTAATGTAATGGAAATCCGTATTTTAGAGTGAAAATATCGTACAATGAATTATTTAAACTACACCACAATTTTCTAAAAAATCGATAGGATAAAGTTCTTCACAAATTTTTTTATCGTAAATTTCAAATCCATTTTTTTTGTAAAAG
Organism: Draconibacterium orientale; assembly: GCA_022729915.1. Taxonomy (GTDB): domain Bacteria; phylum Bacteroidota; class Bacteroidia; order Bacteroidales; family JAIFNL01; genus JAIFNL01. The sequence goes on from DZBP01000039.1 coordinate 18,460, forward strand.
AGTAGGGCAGAAGGACTATCTAAGACGCAGGTTTGTAAGAAAATGCGCTTAGGTTTTAATTCTTTAATCTTAGCCAAAGTAGAGTTTAAGAGCGTTTTACCTAAACCTTTACCATTAAGTTTGGGTAAAAGTCCAAAATATTTGATTTCGAAATTCAGATTATCATATTGTTGGTATTCTGCAAAACCCGAAGGAACTCCTTTTAAATACAATACATAAATAGATGTTTTTGGATTGTTAATTATATTTTCTAGTTCTTTGTCGCTTTTCAACAATCTTTGACTCCAGCCCCATTTACCACCAATTTCGTTATATAAAAATTTATAAAAATTTACAGATATTTCATGAATTTTAGTTATAAAAATATCAGAATTGATTTCGTCAACAACATTCGAGTTATTGTTTGTAAAATCAAGCATTTCTAAATAAGTAGTTTCAACCGAAATTGTTTTGTAATTTTTCATTTGTTTGAATTTTTTTAAAGTAATGATTTTTTTATTGGAATCTTAATTTTATTTAAAATACTGAATTTAAATGTATTACTTAATTTTATATTTTTATTTTTTCAATGTATCTTTTTTGTTATTTTTTACAAACCTAACTCAAAAAAACAATAACTAGAAAAACAAAAACATATTCTACAACAGCTTTTTTATAAAAAATGTATTTTTTTGATTCTTAAAAAAACATAAAATATTGAAATTCAAATGCGAAAATAATTAAATTATTTACTTAACAAAAACTTAACTTTGTATATATCAAATTTCATGTTTTAATTTAGAAATAATTTGCAATTTTGTAATATCGAAATAGACTTTTTTTGAAATAAAAAACAATTTTCTTTTTTGTTATAAATTAATAAAATATTTTTAGAATGAAAGCACATAATTTTTATGCAGGACCTTCAATATTGCCCAAGTCGGCAGTAAAAGCAACAGCTAAAGCGATTAAAAACTTTGCAAATACGGGCATGTCGCTTGCTTCGATATCGCATAGAAGTAAAGAATTTGAAGCAGTTGTTAATGAAGCAGTTGCTTTATTTAAAGAATTGCTTAATATCCCAGAAGGATACGAAGTTTTGTTTTTGGGTGGAGGTGCCAGCATGCAATTTGCTATGATACCTATGAATTTGATGAAAAAAAAGTCGGTATATGTTAATACCGGAGTTTGGTCAACTAAAGCTATGAAAGAAGCTAAACTTTTTGGCGAAGTAGTTGAAGTGAAAGGCGAAGATTTTTACCATATTCCTAAAGGATATTCTATTGACCCTGAGGCTGATTACATTCATGTTACAACAAATAATACGATATATGGAACAGAAATTTTTGAAGATATCAATTCACCAATTCCATTGGTAGCAGATATGTCTTCAGATATTTTTTCTCGTCCTATTGATGTTTCAAAATACGCACTTATTTATGGTGGTGCACAAAAAAATCTTGCTCCTGCTGGAGTAAGTTTTGTTATCGTAAAAAGCGAGCTACTTGGCAAAGTGGACAGAGTAATTCCGAGCATGTTGAAATACGAAACACACATCAAAGATGGCTCAATGTACAATACTCCGCCTTGTATTCCAATATTCACAGCTCTTCAAACTCTAAAATGGATAAAAAAAGAAGGTGGCGTTGAAGCGATGCAAAAGAAAGCTCAAAAGAAAGCTGAATTATTATACAATGAGATTGATAAAAATAAGGTATTTAAAGCTACCGTAGCTGACCCAGACCGTTCGCTTATGAACATTTGTTTTGTAATGAAAGATGAGTACAAAGACAAAGAAGCTGAATTCTCTAAATTTGCTGCCGAGCGTGGTTTGATTGGTTTGAAAGGACACCGTTTGGTAGGTGGTTTCCGTGCTTCTACTTACAATGCTTTGCCTAAAGCTAGCGTAAAAGCTTTGGTAAAAGCTATGCAAGAATTTGAAAAACAAATTATTAAGTAATTATTAATTGTTTATTGTTTGTTGTAAATTATTTCATTTTTTTCAGAAAATAGAAATAATGCAATAGTACAAATAAGCCATTTAACAATTGAAATAGATGAAAAAAGTATTAATTGCAACTGATAAACCATTTGCACCAATTGCTGTATCACAAATAAGAGAAGTGGTTGAAAAAGCAGGTTACGAATTGCGTTTATTAGAAAAATATACTAGCCAAGCTCAACTTATTGAAGCAGTTGCTGACGTTGATGCGGTGATTATTCGGAGCGATTTGGCTACCAAAGAAGTACTCGATGCTGCTAAAAATTTGAAGATTGTAGTACGTGCAGGTGCTGGCTACGACAATATAGACCTTGCTGCTGCAACGGCTAACGGCATAGTAGCCATGAATACTCCCGGACAAAATTCAAATGCAGTAGCTGAATTAGCATTTGGAATGATGGTGTTCCAAATTCGAAATGCATTTAATGGAAAATCGGGTAGTGAATTGAGATGCAAAAAGTTAGGTATTCATGCTTATGGAAATGTGGGCAAATATGTAGCTAAAATTGCAAAAGGTTTTGGCATGGAAGTTTATGCTTTTGACCCATTTGTGAAAGCTGAAGATATTGAAAGCGATGGAGTTAAAGTTGTTGGTTCGGTTGAAGAACTTTATGCTACTTGTCAATATATTTCTTTGCATATTCCTGCAAACGAAAAAACCAAGAAATCAATAGGTTACAATTTATTGAAATCGATGCCAGAAGGTGCTTGTTTAGTAAATACTGCTCGTAAGGAAGTTATTAACGAAGCGGAATTGGTAAAAGTGTTTGAAGAGAGAAAAGATTTTTCGTATCTTTCTGATATTGAACCTGATAATAAAACTGAAATAGCAGAGAAATTTGCTGGACGTTATTTATTTACAGCCAAAAAAATGGGCGCACAAACAGAAGAAGCAAACATCAACGCTGGAAAAGCTGCAGCAGAACAAATTGTTGCTTTCTTTGAAAAAGGCGATGTTACTTTCAAAGTGAACAAATAAAAAATCTGGTATTTTTTACATAATTTAAACAGCCCAAACTATTAGTGTAGTTTGGGCTTTTTTTTTAAGGAATGCTTTATTAGGATAGTAATTTACAATTCTTCAATTATTTCTTTTTCCAAACCTGTTGCATTCATTATTATATCAATCGAAATATTGTGCCTTTTCATTAATCTAACACTTTCATAAAGTTTTTTTAAGGCTTCTTTTTCTTTAGTCTTTGCTTCCTTTTCTTTCGCTTTTGCTTCTTTTTCTTTCGCCTTTGCTTCCTTTTCCTTTTCTTTCGCTTTTTTTTCTTTCGCTAGCGCTTCATCTTTTTGGCGACGTTCTTCTTCAATTTGTTGAATATACTTGGCTTCTTGCTGGTCGAAAATAGCGTCAAGTTCTTCTTCGCCAGCTAGCTGCCTGCGAAATTCTTCGTTCATAACTGGAATTTGCAGATATTCAGCAATATCAATAAATTCTTCGGGTACTTCTTTTAAATCCAAAATGTATTTCTGGTCTGCATACCATGCTTGATTAAACAGGGTTAAAAATTTTTCGAGACGAGTTTGTCTTTCTTTTGGCAAGCGAGTTACTTGTAAAATATGCGATTGGTGAGTAAGCATATTTACAAAAAAACTTTCTATAGTAAGCGGTTGTTTATCAATAGAATTAATTATCTGATTGTTTACTGTAACTGCTAAATAGGGTAAATCGTCTAATTTATAACCCAAAATGTAGATGGTAACAATAGGCATCAATTCAGATTCAACCAGCAATAAATTATTGGTTTCCCTAATTTCTTTTTTCGGATATTTACTAATGTAATTTGCAGCTAAATAATTACGAAACCGCCTGATATCGGTGTCGTATTTTGATTTTTGAAGTTCTATCAAAATCTGCTTTTTAGAGCCGTCCGGTTGTTTAATGGTGGCATTGAAGTCGAGCCGAAAAAGCGTTAAAGCCCTTGTTTCGTCTGGCACAACGGTCTCTTGTTGGCTGAGCGAAATGTCTAAAACTTCTTGGTCTAATATAACCGAAAGAACTTTTATTGCAATCCGTTCGTTTTGCATTAAGTATTTAAAAGCCTTGTCGTATAGAGGATTGATGATTTTCATTTTGCTCACGATTTTACAAATACAAAGGTATGATTTTTTTTTGAAAAAGCAAAATGATTTTCAAATCACGAAATCAATTACTAGTTTTATAACATAGTTCGATTTTTTTTTCTATAAATAAAAAGCTTTATTTTTGCACAAAATTTTTACAACTAAAATATTCAATTTACAATTATAAACCAAAAATAAATTTATTTTAACATGGCTATTATCAAACCATTCAAAGGCTTACGCCCAATAAAGAACAATGTAGAAAAAGTAGCTTCACGCCCGTACGATGTTTTAAATTCGGAAGAAGCAAGAGTGGAAGTGCAGGGTAATCCTCATTCTTTTTTGCATGTAGTAAAACCCGAAGTAGATTTGCCTAAAGATGTTGATTTACATTCAGATATAGTTTACAATAAGGCAAAATCGAATCTTGAGGAATTGATAGCATCAGGAATGCTTTTTGAAGATGAGCAAGAATGTTTTTACATTTATGCGCAAACAATGTTTGGCAAAACTCAATATGGAATTGTGGGTGCTGCTGCGGTAGAAGATTACTTGAATAATGTGATAAAAAAACATGAGCTTA
>DZBP01000184.1 GCA_022729915.1 Draconibacterium orientale
AGTATAACTTTTAGCTAGATTTTTAAATTAAAAAAAATAATTATTTGCATATCCTAAACTAAACGACATTGAATTCTAATAAGTTATTTGATTACTAAAATGTAATTTTCAAATTATTTCATTTTCAAATTTTCAAATTTGTAAATTATTTAGTCATTCAACCGCTTGAAGCTTTTAAAGTCCGACTCTAAAATACCATCAGGGTCTTTGCTTGTTATTTTGTGATAATCAAAATAATACAGACTTGCATCGCTTGTGCTCAAAATCAATTTCCAGCAGCGAGCTTTGGGGCTTTTCATAGTTGGACCTACTTTGTGTAAATAGACAATATCTTGTTTCTGCTGGTCAATAGCTTCTTTAAGTGTGTTTGCATCAACAATTTCAACCTTCCCCGGATAAATTTTCTTTATTTTAGCAAGGCTATTTACATCACTCGATAAATCTTCTTTCAAGAGCCAAAGGGTTTTGTCGTTAAATGCTGTCTTATTTTTGTTGTAATACTTTATAATATTGTCGGCATTTAAACTTTCATCGGTTTTTGTAAGCGAAACGTGTTTTTGCATAAACTGAATTGCTGAAGGTAACTTGAACATGTATTTATCGGCGTCGCCTTGGTCGTAAGACAATGGAAATGAACATAAATCGGGCAATTGAGTTACATTTTCGGCACTTCCAAATCCTAACACCAAAGTAAGAAAATTGTATTCTACATCGGTTACATTTTTAGCTTCGTATCGAATACGAGTTTTCATAATGAACGAATATTGAGGTTTGCGCATGTATTCTTCCAACTCGCTGTAAGTTATGAATTTGTAAGGAGTTACTGTCCAATACTTTTTCATAACGTCTTCTATGTCTGAGTTGAATTCAGAAAAAACACCATCGTCTTTAACTACCAAAGTGGTCGTTTTGTAGAAATCATTGATTTGTTTTTTTGTAGCTACCGGAATTTGAGACATGGCAAAGCTCAAAAGCAAACTGAGTACTATTGTAATCGAAATACTTTTCATAATATTATTTTTTTATAAGTTGATGTAAATAAGTATATAAGCAGTGAACCAAATTTAATTGTATATTTCATTTTATCAAGTGCTTAAAAATTATTTGATTACAAAAATGTTTGCTCAAAATAAAATAGCACTAGTGCTTAAAATTAATTTGCCGGAAACAATAAGGCGTTTCGTTCGTTAAATTTTCGCATATAAAAAAACATTTTTTGCTTCTTTTTTTTGCGCGGTAAGTTCATAAATTCGTCGTATATAGTAGGGTCTTTCATTAAAGCAACCTCAATGTTTTCGAGGGTATAGTCGGTTATTGTACCATTTTCCATATCTAAAATATATTGGCGCAGCTCTACAGTAGTTGAGTTTTGATTGCCAGGATTGTATGGATTGTAACTGTTATAATAATAGCTATTTCCATACGGATTGTTGTAGTTTTGGTTATAAACTAGTTTGTCAGCTACTAAATGACTCAAACTACCTATATAAGGCAATCGATTAAAATCGTCGTTAATGTTGATGTAAATGTTTCCATTACTGCAAAAACCCCATATATTTTTAGATTTTATTTCTATTTCTATTCCTAACGCATCATAAATTTTTATTTTTTTTGATTCGACTGCATTGGCTACAAAATTGTAATCTTTTCTATCCAAATCGGGAGCAATAATTTTATTTTTGTCAACAGGAGAATTGTTTTTAAAATCCTCAAATTGAAGGTACAAACCGTCTTTGAATTTGTATTCGGGCGTATATTTTACGGTTTTAACTTTTGTTGTATCTGCTTGTGCCCAAAGCGAATTTATTGAAAACAAAAAAATGAAAAGAGTATAATAAAATTTCATGTTTTTCTATTTTTTATGATAAAATTGAGTTTAAAAATTGATTTTGTAAAAAAAACATTATTATTTTTTTGTAAATTAAGTACATCAATAAAAGTAAACAACGTTTTATGTTTTATTATTATATTGAAATTTAACAAATTAAACTAAAATACTCTGCTTACTAAATTGTGTGCAATTTGTGAAAATTTTTAATATTCTTTGAGCTTTATTTTGAAAAGCAGAATGAATTTTTTATTGAACCACAAATATATTAAAAAACTAAACAAAGTAAGTTATTATTGTAAAAAAAAATGAAAAGATAGGCATTTGTTTTAAATTTGGCAACAATAAATCTTTTTGTGTTACAATCATTTCACTTGTAAGCACTAAGACAAAACAAATTGTATATTTCGTTTTGCCAAGTGTTTAAAATTTATTTGATTACAAAGAGATTTGCTCCAATAAAAAAAAGCACTGGTGCTTATTTCAAAAAAAAATAAACTTTTTTGCTTTGATAAATATTTTTTTGTAAATTGCATTTTATTTCAGTTCTAATAAATTTTGAAAAAATCCTTTTATAATAAAGAAAGTCAGCGTATTATGCAAAGTTAATTTCTAATGAAAATAAAATATTGTTTTTGCAAACTTCATGGCTTTTCATTTTTTTAATTCAATTATTTAATCAATCGATTTTTGAAATTAATTGGTTTAACGTATTAATCTTAAAACAATAAACTATAATCTATAATTTTGAAAAATGGATTTATAACTTTAAAAATATCCCAAAATATGAAAAAAATATTCTATCTTTCATTGCTCGTACTTCTTTTGTCAGCATGTATAAAAGAAGAGTTTGACCTTACAAAAGTAGGAATTCAAGCTGATGCATCACCCTCACTTGCAGTACCTTTGGTATATGGAAACATATCGTTAGAACAAATTTTGCCCGACACTGAAGGAAGCGATGTTTATCTTTTTGTTGATAACCAAAACTTATTGCATCTTAAATATGGTATGTTGCTCGATTCCTTTACTTTATCGGATATTATAACTACAGTACCAGACCAAGATACAGCTGTGGTTTTTAAATCGGGTACTTTTGGGAATTTTGATTTTTCAACCAACGATTTTAATGCAGAAATTCCAATTACCTCAAATAGAACTCTTTATTACACATTCAAACCCGATGAAAACGAAATGTTTTTAGATTCGATGGTGATGAAAAGCGGTCGATTAAAAATTGACATTCAAGCCGATTTTAAATTTACAGGTGATTATTTACTCGAATTTCCTTTTGTTATTTCGCCACAAGGCGAGCCTTTGAAACTGAAATATTCGGTGGTAGATGGTTCGAGTATTACTTCCAAATATGTAGATGTAACCAATTATCACATCGGCTTGGTAGATGATAACACAGGCGAACCCAATAAGTTAAAAGTAAATTACGGTTTGGATATTGAAAGAAGTACAGTAAATATTGGTGATGGAGCTAAAATTGTTTGTACGCTAACTACTGATGATTTAATTATAGATGCTGCTTATGGATTTTTGGGATTTCAATCCGTTGATCTCGACAATCAATCAATAGATTTTGATTTTTCAAATCAGTTACTTACCGGCGATTTGTATTTGGCTGAGCCTAGTATTAAATTAAATTTAGTAAATGGCTTCGGATTTCCCATGCGTACTACGCTTTCTTCTGATATGAAGGCAATTGCACAAGATGGCACAGAGATTCCTTTTACTGTAACTCCACCCAACAACCCCAAAAATATTGCATTTCCGAGTTTTCCTGCACAAGTAGGGCAAACTGTTAGCGATGCGTTAGTTATTGATAACACTACCAGTAACATAGCCGACATTTTGGCATCAAAACCTACTAAAATAACTTTGGGTGGGAAAATAGAAGTTAATCCCGACAACAACAAAACGCTATACAACTTCGTAACGCCCAATTCCTATCTGAAAGTTTCGTTAGACCTCGATTTGCCTATTAATTTCGAACTCCGAAATTTGATTTATTCCGATACCTTGAGCGTTGATTTGAGCGATATTATTGGCAACATGGAAGATGTTACAAATTTAGAACTCGATGTTAATTTTTTGAATGGTTTGCCTTTGCAACTTGGCACTCAGCTCTATTTTTACAATCAAAAATCAGAATCGAATACAGAAATGGCTTCTTTGCCAACCGATTCGCTTATGCAAAACAATACCGGATTTGTTATTGCTTCGGCAAGTACATTGAATGGTACGGTTACTACTCCAACTCAAACTTTCCAGGCTATTTCTTATAAAGGCGAAAAACTGCAAAAAATAAAAGATACTAAGTATATTCTATTGAAAGTATATCTCAATACGAATCAACACGGAATTGGAACGAATCACAATCCGGTAAAAGTACTTTCTACCGATAGTTTTACGTTCAGAATTGGAGCCAAAGCCGAAGCTTCGCTCAAATTAAATAAATGAGCAAAATAGAACACAGTTAAGAAGCCTATAGCTTTTACGGTTAATTATTTTAATGAAAAAGAAAATGTTTTTTTAAAACTAAATAAAAAGAATATGATAAAAAAAATATATAGCTTATTTGCTTTCATTTTGTTGGCAAATATATTATTCGCTCAAAATAATACGATTTATTTCATGAATCGTTTACCTCAGCACATGGAATTAAATCCGGCATTTCAATTAAATAATAAATTCTACTTTAGCCTTCCGTCGGTGCAAGCCAAAGTAGCCAATACGGGATTTAATTTAAAAGAAATTCTGGTAAAAGGTACAGGAAACCAAGTGGATACAACTTATATAAGCCAAGCTAAATTGACTGAAAGTTTGCACAAAACAAATTTTATTTGGGCTAATGCTTATGTACAGCTTTTAGGTTTTGGGTTCAAATCGGAAGACAATTATTGGAGTTTTGCAATCAACAACAAAACAGATGCTTTTTTTCAATATCCTGAAAAACTGCTCGATATACGCAAAGGAAACTATGATTTTGCTACCAAGCAGGCTTTACCTCTCGACTTTTCCGACATTAGTATTTCGGCTATTAACTACACCGAAATGGCGTTAGGATATTCCCGACCCTTTGGAACTCAATTAACTCTGGGTGCAAAAGCAAAATTTTTGAAAGGAGCAGGTTCTGTAAAAACAAATAAAACCGATATTTTGCTTACTACTCAACTCGATGATAATGGACAAGTAGAATCTATCACTGCCGATGTTGATATTGATGTTCGTTCGTCATCAGTGCCTTACGATATTTCTTACGATGAAAATGGCATTATCGATAGCGTTTCAATCGACGACAAAAGCTTAAACGACGATTATTTAGATTTATTTCTGTTCAATGGTAGCTGGGGAATGGCTTTCGATTTTGGAGCTACTTATCAATTAACTCCTAAAATTATGCTTGCAGCTAGCGCGCTCGATTTAGGTTGGGTACGTTGGTCGCAAAATACCAAACAAATTACTTCTAAAGGCTCGTTTACATTTCAAGGATTGGAATTAGTTCCTGACGCAAATGGAAATATAAATATCGACAGTATTGCTACGGTGCTTTCTGACTCCATCATTCAAAGCCTTTCTATAAATGATGTAGATGAAGCTTATGCGTCGGCTACAATTCCTAAAGTGCTCATTAGCGGAACATATCAACTTACCGACCATGTTAATGTAGGCGCTATGCTTCGTGCCGATTTTTACGGAAAAGGAGCTCGTTTATCATCTACCATTTCGTCAACTCTCTCATTTGCCAAACGTTGGCAACTATCGGCTAGCTATTCGTTTATGCATCACGCATACAACAACTTAGGCTTTGGACTTTCGGCTAATATTTCAGCATTCAATTTTTATTTAATCACGGATTATATTCCTGTTCGTTTTGAACAAGAAGCTGATTTTATAGTTCCTCTTTATATGCAAACAGTCAGTATTCGCTTGGGTTTCAATTTTCTCTTTGGTTATAAAAACAAAATTGATAAACCATCTATTGAAATTGATGACTCATTTATTTTAAAATAAATAATTAATAATTAATAACAACATGAATGACATTTTTTATGTAAAATATTGAAAATCAATAACCCCGACCTTTAGGTCGGGAATAAATAAAAAGCAATGAATTTCAGGGCTTTAGCCCTTTACATTTTGAAAAGTGTCGCACATATTGTAATAATTAATAATTAATAATTAATAATTAATTATTCATAATTCATAATTCATAATTATCTCTCTTAAACAATAATGCTATGAATAAA
>DZBP01000185.1 GCA_022729915.1 Draconibacterium orientale
TGTTATAACAAAAAATAACAATTTAACAATTTAACAATTTAACAATTTAACAATACAACAAAAATGAATACAAAGCAAAAAATAGTAATACTTGGTGCAGGCGAAAGTGGTGTAGGAAGTGCTATTTTGGCACAAAAGAAAGGCTTTGATGTTTTTGTATCAGATAATGGAGCAATAAAAGAAAAATACAAAGAAGTATTAACTAAATATAAAATAGCTTGGGAAGAAAATGGACATACAGTTAGCTTAATTGAAAATGCTCACGAAGTAATTAAAAGCCCTGGAATTGCTGATAAGGTAGAGATAATAAAACTATTAAAAGAAAAAAATATTTCTATTATTTCAGAAATTGAGTTTGCAGCTAGATATACAAATGCAAAGAAAATTTGCATAACTGGTTCAAATGGTAAAACAACTACTACAAGTCTTATCTATGAAATGTTTAAAAATGCGGGCTTAAATGTAGGTTTGGGTGGAAATATTGGAAAAAGCTTTGCATGGCAAGTAGCTGAAAATGAATACGATTACTATGTCTTGGAATTGAGTAGTTTTCAACTCGACGGAATGTACAATTTTAAAGCCGATGTAGCTATTTTAATGAATATAACACCCGATCATTTAGATAGATACCAATATAATTTTCAGAATTATATTGACTCGAAAATGCGTGTGATTCAAAATATGGATAAAAATGGGATTTTTATTTTCTGGAATGAAGACCCCGTTATTATTGAAGAAATAAAAAAAAGAAATTTGAGTGGCAACGATTCGCCACAGTTACTTCCTTTTTCAGATGAAACGACTTTCGAAAACGGAGCATTTGTAAAAGATGAAAATATGATAATTAAATATCTAAACACGGAATTTAATATGTTGAAAAACGATTTAGCTTTAAAAGGAAGGCACAATGCATATAACTCAATGGCTGCAGCAGCTACTGGTTTGTCTCAAGGCATCAATAAAAAAATAATCCGCGAAAGCATGGAACGATTCGAAGGAGTTCCGCATCGCTTGGAAGAAGTTTTAAAAATTCGTGATGTCTTGTACATCAACGACTCTAAATCGACCAACGTAAATTCGGCTTGGTATGCTCTGGAAAGCATGAAAACTCCAGTAGTTTGGATTGCCGGTGGTGTAGATAAAGGTAACGATTACAGCATGCTGCATGAGTTAGTTAAGCAAAAAGTAAAACTCTTGATTTGCATGGGCGTAGATAACACCAAGCTCAATCAAGAATTCGGCGAAATGACTGAAATTATAAATGTTAGGTCGATGGAAAAAGCCCTTGCAGCTGCCTATTATTATGCCGAAAAAGGCGATACAGTGCTGCTTTCACCAGCTTGCGCAAGTTTCGATTTGTTTGAAAATTATGAAGATAGAGGAAATAAATTCAGAGAAGGTGTAAAAAAATTGTAAGTTTAAAAAAGAAATTATATAAAAATATAAATGAAAGGCGTATTAAAAGGCGATAAAATAATTTGGGTTATCATTTTTATTTTGTTCATTTTTTCGGTGTTAGCAGTTTTTAGCTCAACCGGAAGTTTGGCACATATCAAAGAAGCTCAAGGGAATACAAGCAGTTATATAATAAAACACATTATATTTCTGTTAGTAGGTATTGGTATTGTATTTTTTGTTCATCGAGTGCCTTATCTCTTTTTTTCAAAAATTTCAAAGCATATATTATATGTTTCTATTGCTCTTTTATTCATTACTTTAATTTTTGGTGTAACGTTAAATAGTGCATCGCGTTGGCTCGAAGTTCCAGGTTTGGGAATTCAATTTCAGACTTCCGATTTGGCTAAAATAGCTTTGATCATGTACATTGCTCGTTTACTTTCTAAGAATCAAGAAAATTTACAGCAACGAAATGAGGTTTTTAAGCCTTTAATATTAGCAATAGGAGCAGTTTGTGGGTTAATTTTGCCGGCAAACTTTTCAACAGCGGCTTTGTTATTTGGCACTAGTTGGATTTTGATGTACATCGGGCGTGTTAATATGCACTATCTGTGGCGAACAGTAGGTATTTTAGTTGGAATTGTGGTAATTTTGCTACTTTTGGGCGCAGTTGCTCCCAGTTTGGGGCGTTTAAGTACATGGACTCACCGTGTCGAAAACTTTTTTAAAGGAGAAGGAGGAGATAACTACCAAGCCGAGCAATCAAAAATAGCCATTGCAACGGGAGGTTTTTTTGGAAAAGGTCCAGGAAATAGCACACAGCGTAATTTTTTGCCACATCCTTATTCCGATTTTATTTTTGCAATAATTATTGAAGAATATGGAACTGTAGGAGCAATTATTGTTATGGCATTGTATATGTGGCTTTTATATCGTTCTGGTGTAATTGTGCAGAAAAGTACAGGAACTTTTGCTGCTTTTTTGGCGGTAGGACTCACGTTATTGCTTGTATTTCAAGCATTAATAAACATGATGGTGGCTGTGAATTTGATTCCAGTTACAGGACAAACATTGCCTTTTTTAAGTATGGGTGGAACTTCTATTATGTTTTCGAGTCTTGCATTAGGAATCATTTTAAGCGTAAGTGCTAATGCTCAAGCCGAAGCAAAAAATAATATTGCAAATTCAGCAGTACAAAACTAAAATATTAGATTGATATTTAATTAATAAAAAAATGAAAATAATTATCAGCGGCGGAGGAACCGGCGGACATATTTTCCCTGCAATTTCAATTGCAAATGCTATCAAAAGAAGAAATTCGGAAGCCGAAATTCTTTTTGTTGGTGCGCTTGGTCGTATGGAAATGGAAAAAGTACCTAGTGCTGGTTATAAAATTGAAGGATTGCCCATTGCTGGTTTTCCTCGCAAAATAAGCCTCCAAAGCTTTTCTTTTTTTATTAAATTGTTTAAAAGTTTGCGTTTAGCAAAAAAAATAATAAAGGATTTTAAACCAGATGCTGTTGTTGGTGTTGGTGGGTATGCAAGCGGTCCTTTGCTCATAATAGCAAGCAATTTGGGCATTCCGGCTCTTATTCAAGAACAAAATTCTTATGCAGGAATCACGAACAAACTTTTATCAAAAAGAGTACAAAAAATTTGTGTTGCTTACGAAAATATGGAGCAATTTTTTCCTGTCGAAAAAATTGTAATAACTGGAAATCCAATACGTAATAATCTGATTAATAAAACTTCATCAGACGAAGCACTCTCATTTTTTAATTTAGACAAAACAAAAAAAACGATTTTAATTATAGGAGGAAGCTTAGGTGCTGCAACGCTCAATAACAGTGTTTTAGAGAATTTATCGTTAATAAAGCAAAATTCGGATATTCAATGGATTTTACAAACTGGGAAATTTTACAGCGAAAAAGTTAAAAACGCACTTGCTAACCAAACAATTCCTAATTTGCAGGTGTATGATTTTATTTCGCAAATGGATTTGGCTTATAAAGCGGCTAATTTAGTAGTTTCTCGTGCAGGAGCTGGAACAATCTCTGAGCTTTGCATACTTGGAAAAGCTTCTATATTAGTGCCTTCGCCCAATGTAGCAGAAGATCATCAAACTAAAAATGCGATGGCTTTGTCTGAAAAAAAAGCAGCTATTTTGATAAAAGATTCTGACGCAAGTAAAGAATTAATTCAACAGGCAATAAAAAAGGTTCGAAATACCGACGAACTTAATTTGGTCGCCAATAATGCTCTGAAAATGGCACTGCCAAATTCAGACGAATTAATTGTAGATGAATTATTTAAAATGATAAAATGATTTTTTTATACAAAATTAAACTGAATATTATGAAAAAGGTTATTTTTATATTAATAATTTCCGGCATTTTTATTTTTAATTCATGCGATTATAAATCGAAAGGCAGATTACAAGACGAGGCATTTGAATTACAACAATCACTTCTTGATGAAGTAATTGTTTCGTATTCAGATATAAACGAATATAAATTTATAAACGATGAACAAAAAGCACGCTTTATAATTATTTTTAAGGCAACGGATAGTACATTTAGAAAAAATAAATTGTTAAAAAATATAAAAGGTACAGAAGCTATGGCTGAGCATTTTTCTATTTTGAAACAAACCACATTTGTTCTTTACAATCTCGATGATGATGGTAAATTATTGTCTGATACAGTTTTAACTCAATTAGAAAAAACACGAATCAGCATTGATACTGTTCGTAAGGACAAATACTTTAAAGCTCTTAAAAAAGAAGATTCAACCAGAGTTGAGAATTTTATCAAAGAATTTGATAAAATTTTGACTGTGAAACGAATTAAAGACATTGATTATTTTACTTGCGAATTGATGTTTTTGTATGTAAAGTATTGGAAATCTACACGTTCATTTTTACGACGCGAAGTTGCACAATCTTTTATTGAAATAAAAAATAGAATAGATGCTTTGCCCAAAGAAATTTTTAACGACAAGCAACTTCGCGAAATGATGAAAGAACCATTTAGCGAAAGCGCAATTCTTATAAATTTATATAAGGAGAAAATGAAAGAAGAATTTATGAAGGGTGGTGCAAAATACGACAATAGGCTCAAAAATATAACTTTAGCATTTGAAAAGGTGGTTGAGTTGAACGAAGATAGATTTGGCGAAGACAAATCGCGCAATGAATTATTAAAAGATGTTGAAGAAATTCAAGCTCTATTAAAAGCAAACGAATAAAAAAGACACAAAGTGGATTTGAATCAATTAAATAGCGTATTTTTCATTGGCATCGGCGGCATTGGAATGTCGGCATTGGCACGTTATTTCAAGCATTTGGGCTTGGAAGTTCAAGGCTACGACCGCACGGAAACAAAATTGACCCAACAGCTCGATAAAGAAGACATTTTGGTACATTTTGAGGATACGATTGACCGAATAGACAACGATTTTTTAGACAAAGACAGTACGCTAGTGGTTTTTACGCCCGCTATTCCGAAAGAACATTTGCAACTCAATTACTTTATTAACAATGGCTTTACCGTTATGAAAAGAGCCGAAGTGCTCGGTTTGATTACGCAAAGCAGAAAAACAATTGCAGTAGCCGGAACGCATGGTAAAACTACCGTTTCTACCATGATTTCGCACCTTTTGCATCATTCTCATATTGGTTGCGATGCTTTTGTAGGTGGAATTGCCAAAAATTACAATTCAAATTTGATTCTTTCAGAAAAAAGCAATTTTGCTGTTGTGGAAGCTGATGAATTTGACCGTTCGTTTTTAAAACTTTTTCCGTTTTTTGCTGTGATAACTGCCACAGATGCAGACCATTTGGATATTTATTCGAGCAAAGAACAAATGCTCGAATCTTTTAAAGAGTTTAGCAAGCAAATTGACGAAAATGGAGTTCTTTTTGTGCGCAAACAAATTTATTCCAATTTCATAGATACAACGGCTAAAATGCTGTTTACCTATTCGTTAAAGGCAACAGCCGATTTTTATGCAAAAAATATCAGGCAAAACCGCGAAACGTATCAATTTGATTTGAAAACTCCTATTGGCGAGTTTAAAGATTTTACACTCGGTATGCCGGGTTTGGTTAATTTGGAAAATGCCGTTGCAGCTTTGGCAGTTTGTCTTACAACAGGTGCAAAAGTTGAAGATTTGAAGAAATCGCTTGCCGATTTTAAAGGAATTAATCGACGTTTCGATTATAGAATAAATACAGAAAACTTGGTTTTTATAGATGATTATGCGCATCATCCGGAAGAATTGAAAGCTGTAATTAATTCGGTAAAAGATATTTATTCTTCTAAGAAAATAACGGGAGTTTTTCAACCGCATTTATTTACACGAACTAGAGATTTTGCAGAGGATTTTGCAAAAAGCCTCGATTTGCTCGACGAAATTATTTTACTTGATATTTATCCTGCAAGAGAACTTCCCATTGAGGGAGTTACGTCTGAGATTATTTTTGAAAAAATCAAAAATACAAACAAAACCCTTTGTAATAAAGAGGAATTGATTGATGTTTTAAAACAAAAAAAGATTGAAGTTTTACTTACTCTTGGCGCAGGCGATATTGATAAATTCCTCGAACCAATTGAGTTAATGTTTAATGTTTAACGATTAACGATTAATGTTTAATGTTTAATGTTTAATGTTTAATGTTTAATG
>DZBP01000186.1 GCA_022729915.1 Draconibacterium orientale
ATTTTCAAATTAATTCATTTTCAAATTTTCAAATTAGTATATATTCTTACAATAAAACTCAAATAATAAGCATAGCATCGCCATAAGCACCAAAACGGTAATTTTCCTTTACTGCCGAGTGATAAGCCTCCATTACAAAATCAAAACCACCAAAAGCAGCAGCCGTCATAAGTGCAGTAGAGTAGGGTAGATGAAAATTAGTTACCATGCTAGTAGGTACACTAAACTGATGAGGCGGAAAAATAAATTTATTTGTCCAGTCGTCGCAAGCTTTTAAATAACCTTGAGTAGAAACCGAGCTTTCCAAAGTACGAATCACCGTAGTGCCTACTGCACAAATCTGGTGTTTTTCTTCTCTGGCTTTATTTACTTTTTCGGCAGTTTCTTCAGTTATAATAATGCGTTCGGCGTCCATTTTATGTTTGGTGAGGTCTTCCACATCTACGCTTCTAAAATTGCCTAAACCCACGTGAAGGGTAATTTCGGCAAATTCTACACCTTTAAGTTCGAGGCGTTTCATTAATTGCTTGCTAAAATGTAAGCCGGCAGTAGGAGCAGCCACTGCACCTTCGTGCTTTGCATAAATGGTTTGGTAGCGTTCTTTGTCTTCTTTGGTTGTTTTACGACCAATAATTTTAGGTAGCGGAGTTTCGCCTAAACTTTTGATAGTAGCTTTAAATTCATCGTAAGGACCATCATACAAAAAGCGCAAGGTTCTACCTCTTGAAGTGGTATTGTCGATTACTTCGGCAACAAGCAAACCGTTTTCGCCAAAATAAAGTTTATTTCCAATTCGTATTTTGCGTGCAGGATCTACCAAAACGTCCCATATTTTGTTTTCTTGCTTTAGCTCGCGCAAAAGGAAAACTTCTATATCGGCTCCGGTTTTTTCTTTTTTACCAAACAAACGCGCAGGAAATACTTTTGTATTGTTGAGTACAAAAATGTCCTTGTCGTCAAAATATCGAGTAATGTCTTTAAATATTTTGTGTTCAATTTTTCCGGTACTTCTGTTAAGTACCATCATACGCGATTCGTCTCTGTTTTCTTCCGGAAATTTGGCTATTAAATCGGGGTGATAATTGTAATGGAATTTGGATAACTTCATATATTTTTATCAATACATTGAAATAACTAATTATCTATTGTGTTAATTAAGCCATTTATGGACAAAATTAAGCAAAAATAGCTCGCAAATATAATACATTTTCAGCCCCTTGTCAAGTAAAATGTTAAAATATTAATGTTAAAAATCATTAAACTTTTTTTGGAGGAAATAAACTTAGAAATTCTTCCATGGAATAGGCATTTTCCAACGTAAATTCACCTATTCGTGTGCGAACCAATCCTGCCAAATGTGCGCCACTGCCAAGTGCTTTTCCTAAATCGCTCGCTAAGCTTCGTATGTAAGTGCCTTTGCTGCAAAGTACACGCAATTTAATATCGGGCATCGAATTTTCGAGTACTTCTAGCTCATAGATAGTAATGTTCGATGTCGGAATTTCTATTTCTCTTCCTTTTCGTGCGCTTTTGTAAGCTCTTTTGCCATTAATTTTTTTAGCCGAATAAATCGGAGGGTTTTGTTCTTGTTGCCCAAGAAATTTTGAAAGGCTATTTTGTAATAATTCTGGAGTAATATGCTCAATAGGAAAATGTGCATCTATATCGGTTTCCAAGTCGAAAGAGGGAGTTGTGGAGCCAAAACGAATATGGGCTATGTATTCTTTTTCGTAGGCTTGGTATTTTTCAATTTCTTTGGTTTTATTTCCGGTACAAACTATCAAAACACCTTCGGCAAGTGGGTCGAGTGTACCGGCATGACCTATTTTTACTGTCTTAGAGCGCAAATAATCGCTTACAAGCCAGCGAGCTCTTTTTACAACCCCAAACGATGTCCATTCGTAAGGTTTGTTAAATACTAGCACTTCTCCGGATTTAAAATCCAGATGTGATAATGTTTTTTTCTTCATTTAATTTTGATTTTTATTTGAAATCTCTTTTTTTTGTTTTTCAAAGATTAATGATAAGCTTTCTTTTTTTTACTATTTCTATACTATTCTATTTTTTGCGAGCACAAACGTATAAAAAAAAAGTTTATTTGTATCTTTTTTTGATACTAAAGTGTGTTGTTTGTTTAAATTTTATTTTCAAAACCTTAGTAATGAACTTTATACACATTTAATACTACGTGAAAATAAAGCACAAAAAAAAAGGCACCACCATTCGCATGGGAGAGCCTTCACACCTAAATTAAACACTTTAATCTATCTATTAACCTAGTTAATGATACAAATATACACGCAGAATTACTCCTGTGCAAATATTTTTTCAATTATTTTTCAAAAAAAAAGATTTTTTATGTTTTTAGAATCTTAATCTTTTGTAATAATGTAACTTAACAAATGTTAAATTTTCATTGTTGTATTTTTTTCAAATAAAATATCTATCAAAAATAGTTTTTTTAGGAGTTTTTTTACTCTTTTTTACACAAAAATTAGAGGCACGATTCTTGTTTTCTCTAAATTTTAATTTTCCAATTGTACTGTTTCTATACAGAAAAGAATTAACTGTTTCAAATTTGTTTCTATTTAATTTTATTTTTCTTATTTTGTTCAAAAAAAGACAAAAAAAAGTGCCGTTTACCAGACGACACTCATTAACCAATTTAAACCTACCTATTAACCAAATTAACCAATT
Source organism: Draconibacterium orientale (assembly GCA_022729915.1). Lineage (GTDB taxonomy): Bacteria > Bacteroidota > Bacteroidia > Bacteroidales > JAIFNL01 > JAIFNL01. The sequence goes on from DZBP01000186.1 coordinate 2,698, forward strand.
TTAGTTATTATTATTTATTTCGAATTAAATAAACCAATTAGCGTGCCAACGTTTACATTAAGTTGTTTATAAGTTAGTTAACGCAAAAACAACATTCTGTTTTTATTCACTTTGTACGCTTACGAACAAGAATCTGTTCATTTTTGAACACGTCGTAATACGAAAATACAAAGTATTTTACTAGATGTCAATTTTTTTCGCAAAAAATAATGTACCAACATCTTCACCGGCAATTACATCGCTCAAAACGTTTTCTCTGTCGGCACGAGCTATTACCATGTGGATATTTGCGTCTAAACATTTTTTAGCGGCTGTAATCTTGGTTTGCATTCCACCCGTTCCAAACGAAGAACCTGTGCCAGTTGCCAGTTTTTCAATGCTTTCGTCGATGCAAGTTACCAATTTTAGGGCAGTAGCCGAAGGATTTACTTTGGGGTCGGCGCTGTAAAGATTGTCGATGTCGGATAAAATAATCAACAAATCGCTTTGCGAAACAATTGCCACGTCCGCCGAAAGTGAATCGTTGTCGCCAAAAATTATCTCATCGGTCGAAACGGTATCGTTTTCATTTATTATCGGAATAATGTTCATTTCCCGAAGTGTGTTCAACGTGTTGGTAGCATTTTGAACTCTAATGGGCGTGCTTAAATTATCGCGTGTGAGCAAAACTTGAGCTACATTTTGATTGTGTTCGGCAAAAAATTTGCGATAAATTTTGATGAGTTCGGCTTGTCCTATTCCTGCAAGTGCTTGTTTTTCAGCAAGGTCTTGTGGCTTGTAATTCAAACCCAAACGTCCGGCTCCAATACCTACTGCTCCTGACGAAACCAGAATAATTTTTTTTCCGCTTTTGCTTACTTTCATTATGGCTTCTACAAAGTTTTTTATTTTTCTAAAATTCAACTTGCCATTGGGATAAGTGAGCGAGGAAGTTCCAATTTTTATTACTATTTTTTCAGCTGTTAAAAGACTATTTCTCATGTATTTCGTTTTTTGGGGAAAATTAATCAAGAAGTTTATTTTGTAGAATTCAAGCACCAGTGCTATTTTAATTTGAGCAAGATTTTTTGTAATCAAATAGATTTTAAGCACTTGGCAAAATGAAATATACAATTTAATTTGGCTCATTACTTAAAACCAGCTCGTGCAAGGATTCTCTAAAATCGCCACAACTGGCATCGAAATTGGTATTTTCCAAAATTTCATATACTTCTTCTTGTGTATTTGCTATTTGAGTTTTCACATTGCCGCTACTGATTACATGAAATCGGTTTTGAATATTCGAAGCCAATAAAATGCAATGCGCATCGATTACTTTGGCAAAACGTGCTGCCAAAGGATAATTGTCTTCCAATTCTATGTCGTCGGTTGAAACGCTGTCGTTTTCGTTTATTATTGGAATAACATTCATACTCAATAATTTATCGATGGTAGCTCGTATGCTTGCGCTGTATTTGGGTTTCAAAACGGTGCTTCGTGTAAGTAAAACTTGTGCGGCGTGTTGTCCGTAACTCAAAAACAAATCTTGATATGTTTTTATCAATTCCACTTGTCCAACGGCAGCAATTGCCTGTTTTTTCGACAAACTTTCGGCTCTTTCTTTTAATTTTAACACTTGCGTACCCATCACAATTGCGCCCGCCGAAATCAAGCTGATTTCAACTCCACTGTTGTTTAAGTCCGAAAGTAATAGTGCAATACTTTTAAAAGCCTCAAAATTAATGCTTCCATCGTTGAAAGTAAGCGTTTTGTCGCCTACGGCTACCACCATTTTAATTGGTTTTGTCATTTTTTTTGTATCAGTAAAAAATGGTTAAACAAAATAGTTTAAAAAATAGAATATATTGTTGTTATTTTTTTTGAAAGAAAATCTATTTAAAAGAAAAACAAACACTTAATTGTGTTCAAGAAATTTTAAAATACAAAATGTATAATTAAATGATTTAAATTGATTTAATTTGTTGGTTGGTTAGAATGGAGAATACATGAAGCTGTTTCTCCCAACTATCGTCGTCGAGGAAAAAGAAAAAGTGTACTTATTTGAAGTTTCTTTGTCATTAATTTATTTTTTATTTTTCGGAAGCAAAAGTATATCAATAAATCAACAGCTCACTTTTTTTTGTATTAAATAAAGGTTAAAAAAAAGTTTTTTTGTTTTTATGTCTTTTGTATGTTTTATTTGTGAAAAAAAATGTATTTCTTTGCAAAATAATAAAAATAGACTTTAAAACAATAAAATTAACTCGAAGTCTAATTTTTAAAAAGCTAAAAAACAAATGGTTAAAACAATTGATGAAATACTTGAACAATCTCATTTTTCTCGTGAAGATGTAATACAACTTCTACAAACAGATATTGTGGGTAGAAATAAAATTTACACTAGAGCAGCTCAAATAAAAACTCAATATGTTGGAAATAAAGTTTTTTATAGAGGTTTGGTCGAATTTTCGAATAAATGTGTCAAAGATTGCTATTATTGCGGCATTCGTGCCGGAAATTCAAACACAATTCGCTACGACATTAGTGATGAGGCGATTCTTTATGCTGTAAAATATGCTTACGACAACAAATACGCTTCCGTAGTTTTTCAATCGGGCGAACGAGAAGACAAAGCGTTTATTAAGCGCATTACCAACCTTTTGCACAAAAGCAAAGAAATAACGAACAACGAAATAGGCATAACCATTTCGCTTGGCGAACAAACCAAAGAAGTATATAAAGAATGGTTCGATGCCGGAGCGCATCGCTACTTACTTAGAATAGAATCGTCTAACAAGGAACTTTTTGAAAAAATTCACCCAAACAATGATAGACATAGTTTTGAACGTAGAATGCAAGCATTGAGAGATTTACAAGAAATTGGTTATCAAACAGGAACAGGCGTGATGATTGGTTTGCCTTTCCAAACTATTGAACATTTAGCTGACGATTTGCTTTTTTTCCGCGATTTCAGTATCGACATGGTAGGAATGGGACCTTATGTGGAACATTCTGAAACTCCTCTATATCAGTACAAAGATTTGCTTCTGCCGCAAGTAGAGCGTTTCAATTTGGCTCTCAAAATGATTGCTATTTTGCGTATTATGATGAAAGATATAAACATTGCCGCAGCTACTGCCTTGCAAGCCATCGACAAAGCCGGACGTGAAAAAGCTCTCAAAGTAGGTGCTAACATCATTATGCCAAACATTACTCCTACCGAAAACCGAAGTAATTATTTGCTTTACGAAAACAAACCTTGTATTGACGAAAGTGCCGACGATTGCAGCTCCTGCCTCGAAGCTCGAATTAGCATTGCCGGCGACACCGTTGCTTACAACGAATGGGGCGATTCGTGGCATTATAAAAAAAGAGTGAATTTATAATTATGAATTATGAATT
>DZBP01000187.1 GCA_022729915.1 Draconibacterium orientale
GAATTATGAATTAGGAATTATGAATTATGAATTATGAATTATGAATTATGAATTAGGAATTATGAATTAGGAATTATGAATTAGGAATTAGGAATTATGAATTAGGAATTATGAATTATGAATTATGAATTATGAATTATTTATAATAAAACAATTTAACAATTTAACAATTTAACAATTTAACAATTTAACAATTTAACAATTCAACAATTCAACAATTTAACAATAGAACAATAGAACAATAGAACAATAATATATAACCAACTTACGACTATGACTATAAAAAATTATCTTACCGAAACATTAGGAATTGAGTTTCCGTTAATTATGGCTCCTATGCACTATGTTAGTAACGTACAAATGGTGAAAGAAGCTATGAAACAAGGAATTGCAGGAACTTTTCCGAGTTTGAATTACAGAAAAGAGGGCGAATTGGAAGCTGTTTTAGACGAGTTGAACCAATTTTTGCTAACCGAAAAACTTTCAGGTACTTATGGCATCAATTTGATTGTTGGCAAATCGAATCCATTGTATGAAAAACACCTGAAAATTTGTGTTGATAAGAAAGTTCCTTTCTACATCACATCGCTTGGAAATCCTCAGCAGGTTGTTGAAGCTGCACATAGCTATGGCGCAAAAGTATTGAGCGACGTTACCAATTTAAAACATGCGCACAAAGCAAAACAAACCGGAACTGACGGTTTTATTGCCGTTGGGCAAGGCGCAGGCGGGCATGCCGGACCTTATCCTTTGCATTTGTTAATTCCCGCTTTGCGAAGAGAATTTCCCGAAATGCCAATCATCGCTGCCGGCGGAATTTCTACCGGCGAAGGTATTTTAGCCATGCTAACTCTTGGAGCATCGGGCGTTTCTATGGGTACTCGATTCATTTCGAGCACTGAATGTACTGTTTCTGACGAATACAAAAACGGTATTGTAAAGGCAAACATGGAAGATGTTATTTTGACCGATAGACTTACAGGAACTCCTAGTGCTGTAATTTTCAACGATTTCATTAAAAAACTTGGTGTGAAGCAAGGATTTTTTGAAAAAACACTTTCTACAAATAAATTCACTAAAAAATACTTCAAAATGTATATCCAAATTCGTGGAATGAAATGGCTCGAAGGAAAAGTAATCCCGGGTTCGAAAGATTCGCTTTGGATGGCTGGGCAATCGGTTGAATTAATAAAAGATATTAAACCCATTTCGGAGATTGTAAGCAACTTAAAATCTGAGTTAAACACCAGTTACGATAAACTAACTGAAAATTTCAAAATCTAGTTTTCTTAACTTTTAAAAATTCTATTTTTTATTTGTCTTTCCTCATTTTTTTTTTTACCAAAATAAATAGTAGTAAATTTGTTTTGGTAAAAAAAATTATATATTTTTGTAAGTAATCTTGATAGATGTGTATTAAAGAGTTTATAATATTTTTATTTTTATATAATTATTTTACTAATAGTTCAAAACATTCATTCGCACATTAATTTATATTTACGCAGACTTGAAAATGAAGTGAAAATCTAAACATCACTTCGCACTAAATAAATTCAGAAAAAACTAAAAAACTTTTAAAATGAGATTACTAAGAATTACTATTTTATTGGCACTATTGATTGTGAGCAATCAGCTAGCTTTTTCGCAAGAAAAAAAAACAATACAATTAATCGACAAAGTTACAGAAGAGCCAATAGTTGGGGCTAATTTTTCGTACGAAAATCAGAAAGGCTTTTCTGATGAATTTGGGAAAATTCAAATAGAATTTAAAGCCAACAACGATTTAAATCTTTCGCATGTTAATTACGGTCAATGGAAACTTTCAAACGAGGAAGTAATAAAGGCTTTGAACGAAGGCAGCTTTTTAAGAAAAAGCAATGTGGTAAATCTTCAGCCAGTTTCGGTAATTGCCTATCACAATTCAAGCCAAACAAAGCGTATAGATTTGAATTATCAAGACAAATTAAACCACGATGCGGGAACTGTTTTAAATTCAGATGTTTCGATAAATAGCATAAAGAAAAGTGGTGCGTATGGTTTCGACCCTGTTTTTAGAGGTTTTAAATACGACCAATTGAATGTAGTAATAAATGGTTCGTGCTCAGCATCAGCAGCTTGCCCAAATAGAATGGACCCAATTACAAGTCAAATTCCTCTTAATGCAATCGAAACAATTCAAATTCTTAAAGGTCCATATTCTCTTAGATACGGAAATTCGTTTGGAGCTACTATCAACTTTATGACCGGAAAACCAGTTTTTTCAGAAAAACTTAAAACTACCGAAAGATTTTCAACTACTTACGAAAACAATGGCAATGTTTACCGAAGCGAAGGATATTTTGGTTTACACAGCAAAAAGATTGATTTCAATTTAGTTGGCTCATGGTCAGAAGGCGACGATTATACTGCCGGAAACGATAATATTATCCAGTCCGACTTTTTGAGAGCTAGTTTTGGTGCTAATTTATCTGCAAAAATAACAAACAATCAATTAATTAGCGTATCTGTAAATCGAAACATCGGACGAAATACCGATTTTCCGAGTTTACCAATGGATTTGATAAGCGACGATACTTGGATGTTGAGTGCAGAACACAATTTATTGCTTAAAAACAGAAAACTTTCGACTTGGAAAACCTTAGTTTATGCCACTCACGTTGACCATTTGATGGACAATTCGTTAAAAATTTTGAATCATAGAACGATGAACGCCAAGTCGCCAACACAAACCTTGACCTTTGGCGGTAGAACGGAAGCAACTTTAATTACTAAAAACACAACAACTTACGCTGGGTTCGACCTCAGAGTGGAAAACGCCGAAGGAAGCCGCACGCGTGAAATGCTCACTGGTATGAAACCCGTTTTTGTAGATAATATTTGGCAAAACAGCAGCATAGAACGCAGTGGATTTTTTGTGGAAACAAACATCAACACTCCTAGTTTCAATTACGTTGTTGCCGGAAGATTAGAAATAAATAAATCGCAAGCCAAAGACGCTGCTACCGAATTTACCAACATAAACCCAAATACTTCGGTTACTCAGCTAAACCCAAACCTTAGTTTTGGAATCATTAAAAACTTCAACCAACATTATTCGTTAAAATTTTGGTTAGGTAGCTCGCAACGAAGCGGAAGTTTGACCGAAAAATACATCAATTATTTCTCAGTTGGGCGCGATGCCTACGAATTACTTGGAAATCCGGATTTGAAACCCGAAAGAAACAATCAAACCGATTTGATTTTCGAAATTAAAACAGAAAAAACATTCTTAAATGTAGATGTATTTGCTTCTTATATGCAAAATTACATCACTTCGATTAAAAATCCAGACTTAATAAAACGAATTGCCAGCAGTCCGGGCGTGAGACAATTCCAAAATGCCGGTAATGCTTTCAAAACCGGATTTGAAATGAATTGGAAACAATATCTTTTCTATGGAATTCAACACCAAGCTGGTTTGGCTTATACGTATGCAAAAGATTTGGAAAACGACGAAGCCTTGCCTGAAATCGCTCCTTTTGAGATACGTTATTCGCTTATAGGTAAGTTTTTTAACGACAAATTGTCTTCCGACATTTCGCTTCGTCATGCCTTAAAACAAGACAGAATCTCATTAGAATATGGAGAAAAAGAAACTCCGGCTTTCACAAATGTAGATTTTAACATTTCGTACAAACTGTTCAATTTCATGAATTTGGCTACAGGCGTACAAAATTTATTCAACGAAACCTACTACGAGCATTTAAACAGGGCAATCAGCGGAAGTGCAACGGATTACATTTTTAATAGAGGTAGAAACGTATATTTCAGAATGGTAATCGAAATTCGTTAGCAAACCACATTCCTTGCGCTCCGATTTAGTAACTCATAGAAAAAACACGTTTCCATAGTCCCGCTCAGGAACATGGAAACGTGTTTTTCATTGCCTCGTACAGATGCACGGTCGTGCGTCTCTGCAACATACCGAAATATCAATTATCAATTGTTTTGCACCTTTGGTGCTATAAAAAAAACATTAATCGTTAATCGTTAAACATTTATCGTTAATAAATCAATTTCGTCTTGTTTATTTTTTGCAAAATCGTCCGAACTCGAAAGTAATCCTTTCATCGAACCGCAAATTTCATCAATTCTATCGTATTTTATTTGGCTTTTATTTTGTTGAACAAAAACATTTTCCGGCAATTGATACAAATGAAAAAACAATTCTTGCCAATTCATTTTTACCAAAGGCAACACCAAAAAGTGATTTCCTGTTTGGTTTTTAACCAAAATCGGCTCTCTGTTTTGTTCGGCAAACAATCCGATTATGTTTTGTTTTGCTTGTAATAGATCTAACTGTTTCATAAATTTTATTTTTCTACAAAAATATAAAAATAATGTTTAATGTTCAACGATAAACGGTTAATTTTTTTTATCTTTTTACATTAAACATTAAACATTTACCATTAATCTACAGCTATTTGGACATTTATTTTGTCGATATATTTATGAATTAGAAACGAAATAAGATTTTGATACGAAATTCCGGTTTGCAAAGCTTTCTTTTTAAGTTGTTGCAAATCTTTTACCGACAATTCTATTTTTATTTCTTCACAAGCATCAACTGTATTTTTTGCAGCCATTTGGGCTGTTAGTATGTCATTTTCCTCTGTTGACGATGGCTGCAACAAACCTTTTTCAAAGGCTTCGAGAATTTCTAACTCTTCGTTGTCTAAATTATTTTTTGTTTTCATCGGTCTTATATTTTTTTGTATCTTTTCTACTGGGAATGATTGTTTTTAAAAAGATTTCCTTATCATCTTCTACAAAAGGAACTAAAAAAACATATTCATTTATTAAAATGGAATAAATCTTTTGATTAGGGTATTTCTCTTGGTTCGGGTGTTGACTTACACTTAGTATGTTGTTATTAAGTATTTCAAATACAACATCTTCAAACGAAATACTTCGCTCTTTTTTAAGCCATTCGTTTTTGTCTTCGTTCCAATTGATTATTTTCATTTTAGATCTATCTTATTACAACGCAAAAATACAAAAATAATGTTGAATGTTCAACGATAAACCGTTAATGTTTTTTATTTTTTCATTAACCGTTAAAAATGAAAAATTAATAATTAATAATTAATAATTATGAGAACAATATGTGCGACACTTTTCAAAATGTAAAGGGCTAAAGCCCTGAAATTCATTGCTTTTTATTTATTCCCGACCTAAAGGTCGGGGTTATTGATTTTCAATATTTTACATAAAAAATGTCATTCATGTTGTATGAGAACAATTAGTTTAAAAACAAGTTTGCTTATTATGGCAATAGTTAGTACATTTGCAGTAACATTCTTTTTCAAACTCTCAATCGAGCGAGCTGAAAAGAAAGCCATTGAAATAGAACGGATTGCAGACAAAACTTATCCAAACAATTATTGTGTACAATACGCATTAGTCGCATTAAACGACGGTTGGTTTCCTTGTTACAATTGCGGAGTAGCCGAAAGCATTTATTTAAAAGAAGGCGAAATTTGGAAATACGGAAAAACTTGCAACGGCGAACAAGGAAGGTATCCAAACGGTTTACCACACAAGAACTTGTTATTCAAAATACAATTCATAGGCAATGAAAAACAGTGCTTAATTATGGAAAAAGAAAAAATTTACAATTACCCCAATTTACCCGAATGTTTGAAAAGAAAAATTGTATTAGTAAGACCAGCAGGAAATAAAATAGATAGATAATTATGAAAGAAATAAATTTTACAGCAGCTTATTGGCACGAAATTGAAAATAAATTAGTCATTTTTAAAGCGTTAAATAATTTATTAACTAAATTTGATTTTTCACGTTACAATAATGATACATTTAATTTATTCATAATATTTCAAGCCTATCCAAAAGATTTTCCGGCATTCAATGCAAAAGAATATAAAATCATGCGCCGAAAAACCAAAACCCTCGAACTCTATTTAATTTTAGATTACGAGCGCAT
>DZBP01000188.1 GCA_022729915.1 Draconibacterium orientale
GGCATTCAAAATGGCAAAAAATTTAAAGCCGTTCAGCTTGGTGGACCTTCGGGCGGCTGTATTCCTGCTTACCTCGACGATACCATTGTAGATTACGATTCGGTAAATGCAACTGGCGCAATTATGGGTTCTGGCGGAATGGTGGTAATGGACGAATCGACTTGTATGGTAGATATGGCACGTTTTTTCCTTGATTTTACGCAAAAAGAATCGTGCGGCAAATGTACTTTTTGCAGAATAGGAACCAAACGAATGTTAGAAATTTTAACTCGAATAACCGAAGGCGAAGGAAAAGAAGGTGATATAGAAAAACTGGAAGAACTTTCGTACCAAATAAAAGAATCGTCGCTTTGTGGATTAGGTCAAACAGCACCCAATCCGGTGCTTACAACCATAAAATATTTTAGAAATGAATACGAAGCACACATTCGCGACAAAAAATGTCCGGCAAAAAATTGTACAAAACTACTAACTTACGAAGTAATTGCAGAAAATTGCACTGGTTGCACAATTTGCGCTGTAAATTGCCCAACCAATGCAATAGACGGAGGCAAAAAAACAGTCCATTTTATTCGCCAAGATGCTTGCATTAAATGTGGTGTCTGTTTAACAAAATGCAATTTTGAAGCAATTAAAATTTCTTAAAATATTTTTTTTTATATGCAAAAATAAATCAATATAATAAAAAAATGAATGAAAATTTGAAAAATATAAAACGTCTTCCCATAGGACGTGCTGTTTTCAAAAGCTTTACAGTCGAAAATTTTTGTTACGTTGATAAAACTCAATATATCAAACAATTAAACGACGATGGAAGCAAATATTTTTTTCTTGCACGTCCAAGGCGTTTTGGGAAATCTCTTTTTCTCGATACCCTTCGAGCTGCCTATAGAGCTGAGAAAGAGCTATTTAATGGTTTATTTTTAGAAAACAATTGGGATTGGAAAAGTCAGTATCCTGTTGTTTCTATCAGCTTTGGTGCAGGAAACATTCATACGATAAAAGGTTTTGAAGAATCTGCCAGTTTTTCATTAGAACGAATTGCAGATGAATATGCTATTAAATTGGGCGATTTTGAATTTGCAGCTACAAAATTTAGAGATTTAATTATAAAATTACATGCAAAATATAAAAATCCGGTAGTTGTTCTTATTGATGAATACGACAAACCTTTGCTTGACAACATAACAAAACCCGAAGCAAAAATTTTGCGTGAAGAATTAGCTTCATTTTATTCTATATTGAAAGACGAAGAAAAATATCTAAAATTTGTATTCATTACAGGGGTTTCAAAATTCAGTAAAACAAGCATTTTCAGTAAGTTGAATAATATTATTGATATTTCGCTCAACGCAAAATACGGCGATATATGTGGTTATACACAAGAAAATTTAGAACTTACTTTTGCTGATTATCTACAAGATGTAGATTTAAAAAAAGTAAAAACTTGGTACGATGGTTATAATTTCTTAGGAAAAAACTTATACAATCCATTCGATGTTTTGTTATTTTTGAATGAAAAAAAGTACAAAAATTATTGGTTTGAAACGGGAACTCCAACTTTTTTGCTCGAATTGATTAAAGAACGAAAATTTCACGTTCCAATTCTCGAAAATATAAAATTACGCTTCTCTCAAATGGGCGAATTTGATGTCGAAAATATAGAACTAACTACACTACTCTTTCAAACTGGATACCTGACTATTAGCAGAGAAATTGAAATTTTAGATGATATTTCTTACGAACTCAAAATTCCAAATAAAGAAGTTAGAAAAGGGCTTAATGATTTCTTAATGAGAATGTTTTATGCCGAAGGAATAGAAGAGCCACGAAGAAACGAAATCTATTTCAAAATTCAAAACGCAATTATAAATAAAAGACCAGAAGACTTAAAATTGGCATTCAAAGCATTTTTTGCAGGAATACCTCACGATTGGTACAGAAAAAATAACATTGCCGAATTTGAGGGCTTTTATTCAGCAATATTTTATTCATTTTTTGCAGCGCTAGGCTTCGATTTAATAGCAGAGGACACAACAAACAAAGGAAAAATTGATTTGAGCTTGTTCTTCGAATCGACTATTTTTATTTTCGAATTTAAAATGAAAAACAATCAAAAAAATGCACTTCTGCAAATTAAAGAAAAAAAATATCATGAGAAATACAACTTACAATACAATGAACTATTTTTGATAGGAATAGAATTTGATGAAAATGAAAAAAATATTTCAGTTTTTGAATATGAAAAAATACAATAATTATTTTTATATATTTAATTCTAACTATCGATATTAATAAAAAAATAAAATTTAAAGTAAAAACTAAATTTTAAAAAAAATATAATTAAATGTCACAAATAAATATAACAATAGATGGCAAACTTTACAAAGCTGATAATGAGCAAACTATATTAGAATTTTGTAATGAAATAGGAATAAAAATTCCAACACTATGCCACGACCCACGTTTAGAACCCTATTCATCTTGTTATCTGTGTGTTGTAGAAATAGAAGGCGCACGAGGATTGCAAACATCATGCTCAACCAAAATGGCGGAAGGCATGAAAATTCAAACAAATAACGAAAAAGTTAGAGCATCACGCAAAATGGCACTCGACCTCTTGCAAAGCAATCACTTTGCCAGTTGCCAAGCTCCTTGCAAAAGTTCGTGTCCGGCTGGTGTTGACGTGCAAGGTTATATTTCATTGATTGAAAAAGGTTTATACCACGAAGCGGTAAAATTAATCAAAGAAGTAAACCCACTTCCGGCAATTTGCGGTCGTGTATGTGTGCGCCCGTGCGAAGCGGCTTGTAACCGAAATTTTTTAGAAGACGAAGGCGCACCTGTTGGCATCGACTACATGAAACGCTTTGTGGCTGATTACGATTTAAATTCAGAAAATCATTATAAACCTGAAATTCAACCAAGTACAGGCAAAAAAGTAGCAGTAATCGGAGCAGGTCCGGGTGGACTTTCGGCAGCATATTTTTTGCAACAAAAAGGACACCAAGTAGATATATTTGAAGCGAACAATCATGCAGGAGGTTGGTTACGTTACGGAATACCCGAATACAGGTTACCCAATAACCTGCTAGACAAAGAGATAGAAACAATCACCGAACTTGGAACAAAAATATTTTTAAACCAAAAATTAGGAGATAATTTAAGCTACGAAAAAATCAAAAAAGAATACAATGCCACAATTTTAACTATTGGTGCACAAAAAGGTACACTTTTGGGCGTGGAAGGCGAAGACGCTGAAGGTGTTTTTTCTGGTATTGATTTTCTGAGAAATATGGAGCAAACTGGGCAAAAATACAATTTTTCAGGTAAGACAATTATTGTAGTAGGCGGAGGAAATACGGCAATGGATTGCTGTAGAACCTCAATTCGTTGCAAAGCAGAAAAGACTTACGTCATTTACCGACGTACCGAAAAAGAAATGCCAGCAAATCCTATTGAAATTCACGAATCGAAGTTAGAAGGTGTTGAATATCTATTTCTTACAAATCCAACAAAAGTAAATAAAGACGAAAATGGCAAATTAAAGTCTATCACATGTGTAAAAATGACTTTAGGCGAACCCGATGCATCGAGACGTCGTCGTCCAATTCCAGAAGAAGGTTCTGAATTTGAATTAGAAGCAGATTATATTTTAGCGGCAATCGGACAAAAAGTAAACGCTGATTTTGTAAACGACATTAATAAATTTGCCGAAAATGGCGAATTGAAACTCAACAAATGGGGAACCATTGAAGCCAACGAAAAAACCTTGCAAACCCATATTCCATCGGTATTTGCAGCGGGCGATGGAGTTACCGGCGCCGCCACAATAATCGAAGCCATAGCCCAAGCCGGAATTGCCGCCCGAAGCTGCGACCAATTTATTATGGGGCAAAAAATAGAGCCAAAAGCCAAAGAGTTTTTAAGCAAAAAATCAAACTTTATTAAACCAAGTTCAAAAAATTATGCCGGAAAATTCGAATACCAACTCAGAGAAGAAATGCCCGTTTTAGATGAAAAAAGCCGGATTAATTTCAATGAAGTTGAACTCGGATACACCGAAGAAATGGCATTACTTGAAACAGCTCGCTGTTTTGAATGTGGTTGTACAGAATATTTCGATTGCGATTTGAAAGATTATTCAACCGAATATGGTGCTGAGCAAGAGAAATTTAAAGGAGAATTTAAAATTCGACCAGTGGATTTTTCTCACCCATTTATCGAAATTGATAACAACAAATGTATTTTATGCTCTCGCTGCGTTCGTATCTGCAAAGATGTAGTTGGAGCAGGTGCATTGGGCTTAGTAAACAGAGGCTTTGACACTTACGTTGCCCCAAGTATGGGCTTGTCGCTCACCGAAACCGACTGCGAAAGTTGCGGTTTGTGCATTTCCACTTGCCCAACCGGTGCAATTACCGAAAATGTGAAATTCAAATCAGGTCCTGTAAAAATGGATAGTTTTGAAACTATATGTAATTATTGCTCAATAGGTTGTAAACTGTCCATTCATCACCGAAACGGTTTTGTAATGAAAGTAACCGGAGCAAATGGTTTGGTAAATAAAGATGGAAACCACTGCAAATTTGGAAAATTTGGATATTCATTTTTCAATGACAAAACAAGAATAACCAAGCCTTTATTAAAAGTAAACGGGCAATTTAAAGAAATAAGCTTTGAGGAAGCGTTTTCGATAATTACAGAAAAAATTAAAGCGGCAAAACCCGATGAAAACGCATTTTACGCTGGCGCACGTTTAACAAACGAAGAAATTTATTTAGTTCAAAAACTGGCACGTGCAGGAGCTAAAACAAATAATATCAGCAGTTTCCATTATGCACAGCGCGAAAATGGCTACATTAAAAATTCGCTCGACAATGTACCTTTTGAGGAAATATCAAAAGCTGGAAAAGTGTTTCTATTTGGTGCTGAACTAAATAACGACAACGGAGTTGTTAGTTTTATGGTTCAAAATGCTCGAGCTAAGAAAAATACAACTATCGACCTGATTACTAGACTTGAAGACAGTAGCATGAAGAATAAAGTGGACAATATTTTCCACATAAAATCCTACTACAAATTTATAAAAGCAGTTAATCATTATTTATTATCGAATAATCTTCAAAATCAGTTATTTATCGATGGAAATTCTCAAAATTTTGAAATTTACAAAGAACAATTATTAAAAGAAGATTTTGACGAATTAGTAAAGGAATCAGGTGTTTGCTGCAAAGGAACAATCATAAATTTTGCAACCGATTATAATAAAACTCACAATGCCATCATAATTTTTTCAGAGAAAGAAGTTTCGTCGAATGCAAGTTTTGAATTGCAAAATTTAGCTCTTTTAACTGGAAAGCTAGGAAAAACAGCCAACGGAATTATTTCACTCAAAGAAAAAAACAACTCGCAAGCACTTTTTGACATGGGCAGTTTTTCAGAATTGAGTATAGGTTCAGCTAACTTACATAATGAAAATGAGAGAGTTAAACTTAAACAAAAATGGGATTTATCCGATTTTCCAAGTTATATAGAAGAAGACCAATTTTCGTTACTCCAAAATGGAAAAATAAAAAATACGTTTATTTTTGGAGAAGACCCTATTGGCTGTGCGATAGACAAAGCAGAAATAGAAGAACTATTTGTAAATCTGGATTTTATAATGGTTCAAGACTATTTCATGTCCGACACCACGCAATATGCACATTTAATTCTTCCGGCTTCATTTCCAACCGAAATTGGAGGAAGTTTTACCAATACTCAAAAAGTAATTCAGCAATTTGAAAAAGCAGAAAATTTTGGAACTGAGAAGATTGAAAAAAATTCGTACATACAATTGTTTGAATTGCTTAAAAAATTCAATATCAATGGTTTAAATACAAAAGAAGATGTTTTTTCTGAAATAATTTCACTTCTTCCACAACCAACAGCTAAAGAAAA
>DZBP01000189.1:0-1343 GCA_022729915.1 Draconibacterium orientale
CCACCGTACCAACCTTCAAAGCCACCGTACCAACCTTCAAAGCCACCGTACCAACCTTCAAAGCCACCGTACCAACCTTCAAAGCCACCGTACCAACCTTCAAAGCCACCGTACCAAGCTTCAAAGCCACCATACAAGGCTTCAAAATGCCCGTACAAAGCTACAAAGGCAGTGTAGCATTTTAAGGCATGTTGATGAGCTGCAATTGTTTACCTAAGTTTATCTACAACAGCTAATATGGGGGTAAGTACCGATTCGCCTAAAAGCAAAGCTCTATCGCCCGACCAGCCATACACTTCGTCGGGTAAGTTTGCATTGTCTTTGAAGGGCATTTCGATGGTATAAGAAAGGCATTGGAAACGCTCGCCTATTTGTTTGCAGCCAATAGCCAAATTGCCTGTGCCCTGTGCATTGAGCGGATAATGATGCTCGTCTTGAAAATCGGGGCTTGCTTCTGCCCAACTACGTTTAAATTCGGTTTCGAGCATTTTTACTCGCTCGCTATAACTTGGCACGCCTTCGGTACCCGACACAAAAACGTAGGGCAAAGCTTCGTCGCCATGCACATCGAGCGACATATCTACTCCTTTTTCAATCATCTTTTGGAGTATATGATATACTTCGGGGCTGTTTTCAGGGTCGGGATTTGCCCACTCGCGGTTTAGGTTTTTTCCGGCAGCATTTACTCTAAGGTTTCCGGCTATTGAACCGTCAATATTGGCATTTGGAACAATGTAAAAACAGGCTTTTTGCAACAGTTTTCGTGCTACGGCATCGTTTTCGTCGAGCAAACGATGTACCAGACCTTCTACAAACCACTCCGCCATGCTTTCGCCCGGATGTTGGCGTGCTATTATCCAAATGTTCTTTTTATCGGCACTTTCTTCGCCTATTACTAGCATGTCTATGTCGCGCTTTTGATAGGTTTCGCCAATTACTTCTACCTGACACAAATACGAAAGTTGTGCATCGTGCACCAATTCTTGGTGTCTTTCGTACGAATAAGGTGTAAAATACGCAAAATAAATTGAGTTTTGCATGGCTGTATGCTCAAAACTCAAAACGCCTTCGTGGTAAGTGGTAGGTATCCGAAACCACTCTTGCTTATCATACGACGCTACTACTTCATAGTCTTCCCAACCTTCGGGATATGCCGAAACTCCCGCATTTTCTATCGAATAGATACAATCGATATCTAGTGCTCCGCTCACTCTAAAGTGAAACCATTGCATAATATCGGATTGTGTATCGGGGCGTAAGTTCAGTTTTATTTCGCCGTTTGGGTCTATGCTTAGTACTTCTATGCTTCCACTATCGAAATTTGAGGATATTTTTATCATGTT
>DZBP01000189.1:1443-5923 GCA_022729915.1 Draconibacterium orientale
ATTGTTAAATTGTTATATTGTTAAATTGTTATATTTTTCATTTTTCATTTTTTACTTTTAATGATTAAAGAAAAAGACCAAAAAGACCAAAGAATTTACTTTCTTTGTGTCTTTGTGAATTTCTTCGGGTTTGTTGTGGTGAATACTTTTTTATTAAATGGTTTAATTTGTCTAATTATTTGATTCGTAATTTACAACAAGTCTAATAAATTTGCTCAAAAATAGTATATTTTTTGGAAATTGAAAGCATTAAAGCCTTCAATATTTCAATAAATTATTTTTTTTTGAGTGCAATTAAGTAGCAAATTCAATTTAATTGTATATTTTATTAGATTAAGTACTTAAAATCTATTTGATTACAAAAATATTTACTCCAAAATAAAATAGTACTTGTACTTATTTCAAAAATTAATTCTATTTTCACAACTCCAAAATGAACAATCGTTTTTCTGATAATTAGTAACAAATTAATTAATTATCAATCGTCAATTATTAATTATCAATTAAAATTTACTTTTTTTCTTTAAAAATGAAAGAAATACAAAATATATTAGCAAAAGCAATGAACTTTGAGTTTTTAACACTCAAAGAGGGCTTAACATTGTACAACGAAGCCGATACAAGCGAGCTTATTTTTGTAGCCAATGAGTTGAGAAAAATTCAGACCAAAGATAAAAACGTAGTAACTTGGCAGATAGACCGAAATGTAAATATTACAAATGTGTGCGTGTCGCAGTGTAAATTTTGTAATTTTTACCGAAAAGCTAACGATGAGGATATTTACATTACAAGCATAGACCAATATGTAGAAAAAATAGAAGGTTTGCTCAAATTCAATGGCGACCAATTGCTTTTGCAAGGTGGTTTGCACCCAAAGTTGAAGATAGATTTTTATGAGAATTTATTTTCGACCCTCAAAAAATTGTATCCCGAAGTGAAACTTCATTCGTTAGGACCTCCTGAAGTGCACCACATTGCACGAATCTCGAAACTTACTGTAAAAGAAACTCTTGAGCGACTGATAGCCGCCGGATTGGATAGTTTGCCGGGTGCAGGTGCCGAGATTTTGGTGGATAAAGTGCGAAACATAGTGTCGAAAGCAAAATGCAATACACAACAATGGCTTGATGTGATGCGCGAAGCTCATAAACTCAAAATGTACACATCGGCTACCATGATGCTCGGACACGTGGAAACGTATGCCGAACGCATCGAACATTTAATACAAATTAGGCAAGTGCAATCGGAAAAACCAAGCGATGCGGTTGGATTCTTGGCATTTATTCCGTGGCCCTTTCAAGGCAAAGGCACCAAGCTTATGGACGAAAACAAAGGCATTTTGCCTGTTTATGCCAACGAATACATTCGTACCATTGCCATTAGCCGCATTATGTTGCCCAATGTGAAGAACATTCAAGCCTCGTGGCTCACGGTGGGAAAGGAAGTTGCGCAATTGTGTTTGCACGCAGGCGCAAACGATTTTGGGTCGATAATGATTGAAGAAAATGTGGTTTCGGCTGCTGGCGCAAACCATAGCTTTGATGCTGAATCGATTCAGAAAGCAATTAAAGAGGCTGGTTTTGAACCCAAACTACGCAATCAAAAATACGAATATCGTTAGCAATTGTATTGATTATCAACTTTGACAAAGTTTTTTTTACTTTGTCAAAGTTTATTTACTAGCTTCTGAATCTGTATTTATTAAGGTTTTTATGTAGTTGGTAAAATATTCGAGATTTAGAGGAACTAATTGTGCAGGCAACTTAATTTTTTCGCAAAACTCGTTGAGTAATTGGTTGCTATTTTCATATATTCCGGTATCGAGCAATACAATTTGTGAGGAAAATTCCTTGAAAAATTCGCCAATGGTGTTTTCATCAAATCCCCATCGTTTGTAAACAAAATCTTTCCAATTGGCTAGCCATGATTGACTTATCAAATAGTTTCTGCTATTAATGAGTTTGTTTAAATTACTCGTTGGCAAAAACATTTCAAAGCAATTTTGCATTTCAACAAATTGACAGCTTGGAACTTCTTTTGTAACATCAAATCCTACACAGTATTTGGGTAGAAGTAATTTTGTAATTTGCGCTTTTGCAGCAAGTTTCTTAATGATTTTTGCATTTACTTCTTTATCCTTACTATTTGCCTTGTAGCAAGCACAAGGAATGCAAGAAAATTCCACATCTTGGGCATTTTCTTGTTTTAAAGTTAATTGCAATTCTTTGATGTAATTATTGCAAGTAAGTAATGCGATTTTTTTCATAAACTAAAAAAACAAAAGAATAAGCACCCGTGTTTTTTATTTTGGGTCGCACTTTTTGTAATCAAATAAATTTTAAATACTTGGCAAAATAAGCACCAGTGCTATTTTAATTGGAGCAGACCTTTTTGTAATCAAATAGATTTTAAGCACTTGGCTAAATGAAATATACAATTTAATTTGGTTCACTGCTTAAATATACAATTAAATTGGGTTCACAACTCAAAAGAGTTTTTTATGTATAAATGCAACTTTTTTTAAAACCAATCGAGTGGATATTTTCCATATTTTTGTACAGCTTCTGAAATTTTGTACAAAACTCGTTCGGGTACTTGATACGGAATTTCACCGTGATTGTCGGAAATAATTAATCCGCCACCTTTTGCTGCTTTTTGAATAATTTCTTTTACAGCATTTTCGGCATCTTGGTCAGTCCATCGAATCATTTCAATGCCGTTGAGGTTTCCAATAAGCGAAAGTTTTCCTTTCACTTTTTCTTTCATATCTCCAATGTCTTCAAATGAGCTTATTCCAATAAGAATAGTGCTAGTTTGATGCAAATCGGCAATTATTCCATTTATTTTGCCCGAAGCAAAATGAGTAGCAACGGGTGCATTTATTTTTGGAATGGTTTGTATAGCAACCGGAAATCCTTTTTCGAGATACAAGTTTCGAGGCAAAACACTTGACGAAGAAACGGGGTCGAAGTAACAAATAGCTGTTGCTCCTGCTTCTACTTGTGCGTTTGCCCAGTTGATGCAAAATTCTTGATTTACAGCCATTAGCTTCTCAAATAAGCTAGGTTCTGTATAAATTAAATCGATATATTTATCAAAACCCATTTGCATTACCGGCAACGAAAACGGTGAAACTGCAACCGCAATAATTGGTTTTGTATCGCCAACTTGCTTTTTTAGTTTTTTAATGGTTTCTAAAATAGTAGTTAAACTTTTGGTTTCGTATATGTTAGGTGCTTTTAAATTTAAAATATCGTTAGCTTTGTGAATTGTAGGCAAGCCTGAATTAGGTGAGCCTTCTTTTGGGAAAAATGTACTTCCACCAAACGCCTCGAGCTCGGCTGCAGTATAAGAAAAAGTATAAAAACAATCGTTTTGAAACTTCTCGGCTAAGCGTAGCTGTGCTTCCACAACATTGTCGGAATTAGAAAAATAATCTTGTATGCATATACCCAATTCTTTAGCTCCATAATGCGAAAATAACAAAAATAAAGGAACTTTATCGGGTTCTTTATGACTCAAGGTAGTCAAAACTCTTTGCAATGAATTGTAAGAAATATCCATATTGTTCTAAAAATTTAATGTCTTTATAATGTTTAAACAATGAACCAAATTAAGTTTGCCAAGTGCTTATAATTTATTTGATTACAAAAATGTTTGCTCTAATTAAAATAGCATTAGTGCTTATTTGAGCCAACGATTTATAATTTCAATGGCTTCGGAAGGGTTTTTGCCAACAGCATCGGCACCCACTTGTTTCCAAAGTTCGGAATCGAAATTGAAAGGTGCGCCGCCTACCAAGATTTTAATTTTGTACTGTTTTTCTTTGAAAAGTGCTACAACTTTAGTAATGCTCAAAGCTGAATGGAGCATGAGTGTAGAAATAAGTAAAATTTGAATATTATCAGTTATTGCTTTATCTACAAGTTCTTGTTCTGATATTCCATGTCCGTAATCAATTAAATCAAAGCCGGTTGTTCGCAAAATAGAAATGACAATTTTTTTTCCTAACACATGAAAATCGTTTAATGTTGCAATTCCAATTTTCGCACTGCTTGACTTTGCATTATTAGGAAAATATTTATTGGTTAGTCGGTCGCAAATTTTGCCACTCATATAAATTTGTGATAAAGCTATTTCGCCTTTTTCCCACAAAAGACCTATTTCTTTTAGTGCATTTTCAAACAATTCAGCTACTATAGTTTGATAATTTGGACGGTTTATTTGTTTTTTTATAATAGCTTCAGCTTTCTCCTCATCAAAATCGATGAGCGCGGCAATTAGTTCTTCTTGTATATTATCCATATTACGAACTACTTACATTAAAATTATATATTGATTCGGTTTGTAATTATTTTAGAGTACAAAGAAAATGTTTTATTTGTAAAAACAACTCAAATTTTAATTTGTTTTTTTTACATCTACAAATTTCATTTTGTTTTTATTTCGTTTATTAATTCTTCTATTGTTTCTTGTTTTA
>DZBP01000190.1 GCA_022729915.1 Draconibacterium orientale
ATTATGAATTATGAATTATGAATTATGAATTATGAATTATGAATTATGAATTAATGTTTTTTTAGTTAACAATTTAACAATTAAACAATTTAACAATTTAACAATTAATATTCTATTTTTAAATTCATGTTTTTCTTTTTGTAAAATTTGGTAACATCTAAAATCAATGCCAACGTACCATCGCCTAAAATACTTGCTCCTGATAAGTATTGGTTGTTTTTATGAAATTCGCCTAAACTTTTTACAACCGCTTGATATTCGCCATGTATCGAATCCACAACAAATGCCAAAGGGCGTTCTCTTACGGATATAATTACTAGCTTTTTCTTTTCTGCTTCGCCTTTAATTCTAAATTCTTCGCGTAAATCAATGTAAGGAATTAAATTGTTGTTGTATTCTATTTGTTTGTTGCTGCTTTTATTCAATATTGCATCGGTTGTAAGCTCGCAACTTATAATAAAACTAAGTGGCAATAAATACGACTGATGACCTACTCTTACGTGTAAAGTATCTATAATAGAAAGAGTAAGAGGAAGTTTTAGCGTAAAACTTGTTCCTAAATTCTTTTCCGATTCAATTTCAATATCGCCTCTAAGGTCGTTTATTTTTTGGCGCACTACGTCCATTCCAACACCACGTCCCGAAACGGAAGTAAGGCTTTGTGCAGTAGAAAATCCGGGTTGGAAAATGAGTTTATAAACCTCTTCTTTTGTTAAATTGTGTTCGGGTTTTATAAATCCATTGTCAATGGCTTTTCGTCTGATTCTTTCCATATCTATTCCGCCGCCGTCGTCCTGCACTTGAATTACTACTTGCGAACCTTCATAAAAGGCTATCAAACGAATCATTCCTTTGGTAGGCTTGCCTTGTTTTAAACGTACTTCGGGCATTTCTATTCCGTGGTCGATGCTATTACGAATAATGTGCATCAGCGGACTTTCGAGCTGATTGATTACGTTTTTGTCGAGCTCGGTATCCATTCCTACGGTTACAAATTCTACTTCTTTGTTTAGTTGAAGTGAGAGGTCGCGCACCAAACGTTGAAATTTCACCATTAATATTTTAATAGGAACTAAGCGCAAATTGAGTGCATTGTCTCTAAAACGTTTTGAGAGTTTCGATATTTCTTCTACTACTTTTGAAAGTCTGCTATTTTTTATTTGTGTAGCAAGCAAATCGAGTTGCGAACGAACTGTAACAAGTTCGCTTACAAGGTTTATAAGGTCGTCCAGTTTTTCTGATGATACACGAATTCTGTTCGATACATCTTGTTTTTCAGCTATTGCAACCATTTGCTTAGTGCTGTCATCTTTGGTATCATCTTTGGTATCTTCGTCCGAATCAATGTTTATTGATTTTAACTGAGAAAAAATGGCTTTTAAGGCGTTAATTCCTGCAAAATTGTATTTTTTTTCAAATTCATGATGTTTGGTCATAAATTCTTGGTTCGATTCAATTGTTTCAGGAATTATCTGAAAAATAGAATGTTCCTCCTCGAGCATGAAAATGAACAAATCTTCAATTTCTTCAGGTTCTGATTTCGAAATTAGGAATATTTCCCAAGCTGTGAAGGATTTGTCAATTTCTATTTCACTAAGTTCGGGAGTTTTTATTAAATGCGTAATGGAAATAAAAGCTCCCAGTTCTTTTATTTCATCAAAAATATTTAGAGGATTGACACCTCGATTGATAATGTCGATATCGGGGATAAACATAATGTAGTAATACATAAATGGATCGCCCGTTTTTCCAAGTTTTTTTGTACCCGAATGAACTTGCTTATCGCTACCTATTTTGTGCGAATTGATTAAGTTCAGTTGGTCATTGTATTTTTTTTGTTGTTTAGAATCTAAATTTTCGCCATTATTAATTAAAAACTTGAGCAAATCAATCGAAGAAAATGTTAAAGATAGAATATCGGTAGATAATTCCATTTCCCCATTGCGGATATAGTCGTAGATACTTTCGAGATTGTGTGTTAGATTGCCTACTTTTTCAAATCCGAACATGGCGGCTGTACCTTTTAGAGTGTGCATTACTCTAAATACGCTATTTATTCCTTCCTTATCTTTTGGGTTGTGTTCGAGTGTGAGCAAATCTGTTTCCAGATTTACTATCAAATCATTAGCATCTTCTATATATTTATATTGAAATTCTTCCATTGGTTAATCTTTTTTCATGCAAATAATACACACTTCGCCTATAAATAGCCTCAAAAAAAATAATAAAATTAAAATGTTAATATGCCTATTTTAAACATTTTTCTACTATTTTCAAAAACATTTCTTGTTTGAATGGTTTTTGAATCCAACCGGTAACTTTTACTTCTTTTGCCAAATCTTTTTTCTTTTGATTGGTTTCGGTTGTAAGCATTAGCATTGGAATAAACGCATAACTAGGCATTTCGCGCACTCTTCGTACCAATTCTGCGCCGTCCATTTCTGGCATATTATAGTCGGTTATCACTAAATCTATTTTTCTACCATCAAAAAACTTCAATGCTTCTACACCATTTTCGGCTTTTAGTATTTCGGCATTTAATTTTTTCAATGAGAACTCGATTATCCAACGAGTATTTTCAAAATCATCAACTATTAATATAGTTTTTTTCATAACTGATAAAATATTTTTTATTTCAGATTAATTTTATAAATTTGAAATAATTATTAATGAAGCAAATTTTCCGCATTTAAGCATTACAAAGATTATAAAGTATTATCTATTAGTGCAATACTTTTATAATATTATTTAAATGTTTCTTTGGAAACTTTTCATAAATAAACTTTTGTAAATATACAAAATTAAAAATATATACAAAAAAATATATTACTTAAAATGTAAAATATTTTTTTTTGTTTTACAATTTGCTAAAAATCAAAATTATGGGTGTAGTTATTTCTGTAATTAATAACAAAGGTGGTACCGGAAAAACCACTACTAGTTTAAATTTGGGTGCTGCTTTTGCTGAAAAAGGGCATAATGTTTTGTTAATTGACCTCGATAGCCAATGTAATTTATCTACTTCAATTGGTATTAGCGATAGTCCTTTGCATGTAGGAAATCTTTTGCTTGGCGAAAAATCTATTGATGAGGTGATTATTCAAAAAGACAAAATTCATGTAATTGCTTCAACCGACACTTTGCTTGACTACGAACAACGCATTAACAACGAACCCGGAAGAGAATATATTTTAAATGAAGCATTATTAGCGATTAAAGAGAAGTACGATTTTATTGTAATGGATTGTGCTCCAAGCTTAGGAACGCTTTCGCTCAATTCGTTGGTGGCGGCTGATTTTTATATTGTGCCTATGCAAGCCGAAAATTTTGCTTTTATTGGTTTAGATAAAATTCTTCAGATTTCCGAAAAAGTTAAAAAACGCATGAACCCAAAACTTGAACTTGTCGGAATATTATTTTTGAAACTTTCGGGCAAAACCAGATTTAGTCAAGCTATTATTTCTAATTTGAACAACAACGGCGAGCTAAAAAATAAAGTATTCAAAACTCGAATACGTCAAGACATTGCGCTTATGGAAGCATCTGCTTTTGGAAAAACTATTTTTGAATATTCTAAAAGTGGGAGAGGTGCTTTTGATTATCGTAAACTTGCTGAAGAAGTGATTCTAAAAATTAAAGAAGCAAAAGCCCCACTTCTTTGAGTCTCGAGAAGCTTTGTCCTTGTTCAAAAACTGAAAAATCGCCTAAACCAGCAACTTCAAATGGTTGTTCTATTTCTGAATAACTTGGATATTTTTCGTTTGAAATACTGCATTTCTCAAGCAAATCATTTACAAAGAGACCAAAACGGAGATTGATATTCAACACAATGTCCTCTTTTCTGTTTCTGATGATAAGCTCAAGCATTTGTATTTTTTTTCCTTTTTTAGTTTTGCTGTATTCCCGTGTAATTGGCTTATTTCCTATCCATACAAATCGTTTGGATTTATCTGTTTCAGTAGTTTGTACTTGAATGGCTTTTTCAATTCTCTTGGGTGAAATGCTTGTTTTCGGAACTGCCAAATTGAACCAGTCGGCAAGCGGAAACTCAAAACCCAAGCCGTGCATGTAATTGAATAAAGCTTTGCGTAAACCTTCGGCATATAAATCATGTTTACAGCCCGTTGGGTCATCGTGCGGAATGTCATTGTTGGCAAAGCTCGAAATTTCAGTTTTTAAGGCACTTACTCCAAAAGCTGTTGGATTTAAACCAATTGGGCTGTGCGCCGTCATCGTAAACTTGTGCCAGTAAGCCGATTGCACTATTCCTACAGCAAATAATTGTCGCACTACTTCGAGCGAATCTATTGTTTCTTGTACCGTTTGTGTTGGAAATCCGTACATTAGATAAGCATGAACCATAATTCCGGCGGTCGTAAAATTGTGTGTAACTTTTGCTACTTGCTCTATATCAACTCCTTTGTTGATATTTTTCAAAATTCTATCCGAAGCAACTTCTAAACCACCCGAAACGGCTATGCAACCTGAATGTTTGAGCAAAAGACACAAATCGGCAGTAAAATTTCGCTCAAAGCGAACATTTGTCCACCAAACAATATTCAATTCTCGTCGAATAATTTCCAAAGCGAAGGCGCGCATCAACGAAGGTGGCGCTGCTTCATCTACAAAATGAAAACCATTTTCTCCGGTTTGTGCTATCATTTTTTCTACACGGTCGCACAAAATTGATGCAGAATTGGGGTCGTAACGCTTGATGTAATCGAGCGAGGTGTCGCAAAAATTGCATTGTGCCCAATAGCAACCATGCGCAAAGGTCAATTTGTTCCAACGCCCATCGTTCCAAAGTCTGTGCATTGGATTGGCTATTTCTATAACCGAAAGAAAGTTAGTTAGCTGAAAATCTGTATAATCGGGTGTGCCTACAACGGCTTGTTTGTAGTTTTGTTTTTGCAAGTTATTTCGATAGACCAATTCGTTGTTTTCGATTAAAAAAGTACGAACCAACTCTGAGGAATCAATTTTACTTTGCAAATATGAAATTAACTGAATTATAGGCATTTCTCCATCGTCAAGCGTAATAAAGTCAGTAAATTCGAAAATTCGTTTTTCTGAGAGCGAACGCAATTCTGTATTTATAAATCCACCACCCAAAACAACTTTTATGTTTGGGTATTTCTGTTTTAAAAATTGACCACAACGCAAACCTCCAAGCAAATTGCCCGGAAATGGAATGCTCAAACCTACTACTGTGGGTTGATAATTTGTTATTTTTTGTTCGAGCAATTCTATTAAAATTTTATCTAACCAGCCAAGAGGTTCGTTCAATTTTTCGTAAATTGAATCAAATGTATTTGCCGAAATTCCAATATGTTCGGCATAACGACTAAAACCAAAATCGGGGTCTATTGTTTCAATGATTAAATCCGAAATATCTTCGAGATAAAGTGTAGATAAGTAGCGCGCTTTGTCGTTTATTCCTAAAACACCAAAAAGAGATTCGGTATCTTCAACCTGTTCAAAACGTGAGGCTTCGGGCAAAAACTCGTCGTTGCATATTAAATGAGCTAAGCTTGGTTTCTTGTTTTGCAAATAAGCAATTACGTCGTTTATAGTGCTGATATATTGCTTTTTGAGAGCAATCATTCGCTGTGCATTCATCGAAAGTTCTTGCTTTGATTCTATTGCAAGCTCAAAGAGCTTAGACAAACCCTGTTTTGAAAATATCTCCAAAATTGCTTCGATTCCCAAATCGCATTGAAAAGAGTCAATTTGCTGTGTATTCAAAAACCCTTTTAAGTAGGCTGTTGCCGGATAAGGCGTATTGAGCTGAGTAAAAGGCGGAGTTATTAAAAGGATTTTTGGTTTCATTTTTGAATTGTTAAATTGTTAAATTGTTAAATTGTTAAATTGTTAAATTGTTAAATT
>DZBP01000040.1:0-1110 GCA_022729915.1 Draconibacterium orientale
AAAGACAGAGAAATAACAGATAAAAATATAATTGATGAGATACTTCGAAAATCGGAAATTTGCCGAGTTGCTTTTTTCGACGATGAATTTCCTTATGTAGTGCCGCTAAACTATGGCTATAGTCAAAATGCGCTGTATTTTCACACCGCTACCAAAGGCAAAAAGCTCAATTTAATTGCTAAAAACAACAAGGTTGCTTTTGTAATTGAATATTTTAGCGAAATTCTGAAATACCAACAATCGTGCGATTGGACTACTCGCTACCGTTCGCTAATGGGCGTTGGAACTATCGAAGTTATTACCGACTTTGAAGAAAAGAAAAAAGGTTTGGACATTTTGATGACTCATTATGGCAAAACAGACAACATTTACGTTGATAAACACGTAAACAACATTGTAATTTTAAAACTGACAATCAGCGATTTATCAGCAAAGCAAGCAGGCGATTGGGAATAAAAACTCAAAAATGAGGGAATTTGAAAATTAACGTAACTTATATCTCAAATTCCCTCATTTTCAACATATTTAACGGAACAACAAAGGTGCAAATTCGCTCAAATAATCGCGCCAATTCGTCCAAGTGTGTCCTCCTTCAGATTCTTTGTATTTGTAGGTCATGCCCATTTTGTCGAGCTTTGCTCTGTATTCATCCACTTCTTTGTACAAAAAATCGGTCTTGCCAATGGCTATCCAATAGAGTTTGTAACCGTTTTTCTTTTGAATTTCGAGCGTTTGGTCTATGTTTTGGTAAACTTTTGTAGTATTTTCACCTCTTGGATTGATGGCTGGCGAAAACAAACCCACATAATCGAACGTATTTGCATGAAAACGAGATATATGCAACGAATGAAAACCTCCCATCGACAATCCGGCTATGGCTCTGCCTTCTTTTTTGGCAATGGTTCTGTAATTTTTTTCCACAAATTGGATTACATCGCCAAAACTCTCTTCCATAGCGCCGTCCATCGTTTTTGGTAGTCTAAAACTTGGTTTGTAAAAACCCAAACTCGACTCGCCAGGAGCGGCTGTTTGTGCCATATTACCATTGGTCATCACCACAATCATGGGTTTTGCTTTGCCTTGAGCAATCAAATTGTCCAAAATTTGAGC
>DZBP01000040.1:1210-22332 GCA_022729915.1 Draconibacterium orientale
ATAAATACAAATCAGAAGGCAAAACTTCGGAAGTAAAATTCCAAGCTCCGGATTCGTCTTTAACCATGTTCACCGAACGAGCATTATCGGGCATCCACGAACCTAAAAGCTTCACTTCTTGTGCTTTAGGAGCAATTAGTTGAAAAGCAACGGTATTGTCGCTATTTATTTTAGGCGAAGTAATTTCGGAACCTCCCCAAAGGCTTTGTTGTGCAAAACTAGTGAGTACAAGAAAGCTTAAAAATGCAAAAACAATTAGATTTTTCTTCATTTTTGTGTATTTTTTGTTAAAAGTTTATTTATTTTCAGTTATTCTTTTTCTAAAATAGCACTAGTACTTACTTTTTTATCTCGGAACTCAACGGATAACGCAAACCTTCGGTCGTGAGCAACAAGGCTTTAACGTAACCCACTAATATTTTGGCTTCTACAAGCACAGGCACACGATTTTTGTCGTCCGTAACCCAAACTGTCATATCGCTGTTTTTGTCAAAAATAGTTCCAGCAACCAAATCGGGCATAAATTTGAGGCATTTAAACGTTCTCTTGTCGCGTGTGGTAATGGTTTCTTTGCCTAAATATTTGATTTTTAGGTTAAAAATTTCGTTATCTACTAAAAAAGTAATCGGAATTTTTTCATTCTTTTGATAATTTTCAAAATTAATATTTCGGGCATAATAAACTGCAGTTATCAAGTCAAAAGTACATTTTTGAAGGTTAAGAGTATCTTTTGTTGGCTTTTTCTTAGAATTGTGAGTACTGCTGTAGATTTTATTTTTAGAATAATCAAACTCATAAAATTCGTAAGCTTTGTAATCGCCTTCGCTAGTATTTCGTATATGTTTGATGGGTTTTAGAGTTTCCAAATTAGCCCACGACTCAAAAGAATCACGCACTTTATAAATCCAATCGTACTTAGGAACAGAACTTCCATAGCTTTTGAAATGAAATACTTGCTGTCCTCCGAGCGTTTCTTCAAATACCTTAAAACTTACTCTTCCGGCATCAACCCAAATAAAACCCCAATTGTAAGCAGCACTGTAAGTTATTACTTCTCCATCTTTAAAAGCAAAATTCTTCACATCGCATTGAGCTATTGCAATTTGCAAATTAAATAACCAAAGAATGAAGAAAAGAAATAATTTGTATTTCATTGTACTTTAAATAAAATATATATTGAAAAATAGAATTGTAAATTTACAAAAGTAATTAAAAAACTAACGTTCACCTATTTTTACCACAATTAACTCTGTGTATTTTAAAGTATTGAATATTAATAAATTAAAATTGCCTTCTAACACAAATAAATCACTTTGTTTCAAAAAATTAGTATCAGTATCAACATTTACATCAATTTTTCCTGATAAAACATACACAAACAAAAAAGAATATTCAGCATCGAACTCAATTTTATCTAATTGATTAGCCGAAAGTATTTTACAATCTAATTTGCTTTTAAATTGTGGAGAAGTCATCACATTAAAATCGGTACATTTACCTTTAGATGATGTATTCCAGTTTCCTTCAAAATTATCAATGCCAAATTTAGAAAGTTTTCGGGTATATTTGCCTTCGTGTGCAATCGTAATTTCTCCCTCCAAAATCATCAATTTGCGAGAAAATCCATCTAAAACAGTAAAATTAGATTCTTCGGCTTTCACTTTGGCGGTACTTAGCCTAAAAGCAAAGTTACATAACTGATAATCTGCACTTTTGGGATAAATAAACAGCTCGGTAGTACTCCCAGCCGACCATTGGCTTGTTTTGAAATTTTCAGTTTTAAAAATTTTAATCTTCATACTTTTTATCCATTTTGATTTTGGAAAACAAAACTACAAAATATTTTATCAATCCAAAATTCATTTTGTTTACAAAAAAATAAAATCGCCTTTATCACTTTTAACACTTTGTTTTGAAATTTGGTTACACTATTTTATAAAAAATCAAACTCACCAAAAAATAGTAAACAAAAAGTTTAAAACACGATTTAAAAAGCTCATAATATGCAATTTATATGTAATTTTTAGTGCTAATTAACAACCAAAATTAACCTGTTGATAACTTTAAAAGAGCCAAAAAAAGCAAAATTTTAAACAGCACTCACAAATAAGAACTTATAAATTGAACAAAAAAATTACGAAACTCTAATCCATTCAAAACAAAAAACTAAACGAAAAAAAGAATTATGAACACCCAAAAAGTGCAAAATTGTTGAAAACTATTCTAAAATTCTAAAAAAAAAATTTGCACAATTGAAATACGTGTTTGTATATACAAGTTTTTTGAATACGCAAATTTAGTTTTTATTTTTCATTATTTTTTTTCAACACTTCATCAACAAAAATGAATATTTTTTTTATGAAGAATTTGAAGAAAAAAACAAAACAAAAGGATTGTTCATAACGTTTGTAATTTATTAAATGTAAAATATATAACAACTAACAAGTTGTTTATTCTAGGTTAATGAAAACGTCTTTTTTGAATAAAAAAACTTTTCAAAAATAGTTTTCCAGATATTAACCGCCTATTATTATTACTATATTTTATTTAAATTAATCTATTATATATATTATATTGTTTGAATAGTTAAGATTGATTATTGAAAACAGATTATTTTTGTTATTTAATAATTCGTATATTTGCAAAGGATTATTTAACGCATTTGCAACAAACAAAAACTTTCAAAACAAGCGATGAAAATAGATTTTAATCAATTAAAAAACGATGGCTTTGTGAATGAGCCTGTTGATGAAAAATTGGATTTGATAGCCGAAATAAAGCGCATGAAAACCGAAAAAAATGCCGTTATTTTGGGGCATTATTACATCGATGCAGACTTGCAAGAAATAGCTGATTTTGTGGGTGATAGCTTAGCTTTATCGCAAAAAGCAGCTGAAACTGATGCCGAAATGATTGTATTTTTGGGCGTGCATTTTATGGCTGAAACGGCAAAAATTTTGTCGCCTGAAAAAAAAGTGATAATTCCTGATTTGAAAGCAGATTGTTCGTTGGCTCAATCGTGTCCAACGCTCGAATTTGCTTCTTTTGTTGCTGCAAACCCCAACCACACAGTCATTTCGTATGTGAATACAACTGCCGAAATTAAAGCTTATACCGACATTTGTTGCACTTCGTCAAATGCCAAAGAAATAGTGGAAAGTTTGCCAAAAGATGCCAAAATAATTTTTGCTCCCGATAGAAATCTTGGAAATTACATCAACTCTGTAACTGGCAGAGAGATGCTACTTTGGGACGGAGCTTGCCATGTTCACAACGAAATTTCGTTGGAGAAAGTATTGGAATTAAAAAGGCAATTTCCTGAAGCAAAATTGATTTCTCACCCCGAAAGTACAAAACCTGTGCTTTTAGTTTCTGATTATGTGGGTTCTACTGCGCAATTGCTCAAATTTTCGCAAGTTGATAGCGCGCAAACTTACATTGTTGCTACTGAATGGGGAATTTTGCATCAAATGAAAAAGGCAAGTCCGCACAAGGAATTTATTCCTGCGCCGGGCGAAGAGGCTAATTGTGCGTGCAGCGAGTGTAGTTATATGAAAATCAATTCGATAAAGAAACTTTATTTGGCATTAAAACACGAACAACCCGAAGTTTTGGTCGATGCAGAAGTGAGCAAAAAGGCATATAAATCGATAAAACGAATGCTCGAAATCTCCGAAAAATTAGGTTTGTAAGCAATTCAGAAAAAGAAATTTGGTAAAACGATTAAAATTGAAAAAAAATTTGTATTTTTACTAAAAAAATAAATCCCATGTTTGATGTAACTTACGGCAAATATCTTGACCCCAAGAACGATTTAACGTTTCGTAAAATTTTTGGGCAACACCCAGAAATTATGAAAAGTTTTTTAAATTCGCTTCTGCCTTTGGAACAAGGTCAATACATTCGCGAACTGACTTATGAAGATCCGGCTATGTTCCCTGAACTGCCCGAACTGAAACATTCGATTGTAGATGTAAGATGCACAGATAATTACAATAGACAATTTATTGTGGAAATGCAAATGTATTGGACGAGTTCCTTTAAAAGTAGAATGTTGTTTAATGCAGGCAAAGCGTATGTAAAACAGATAGATAGAGGTCATCAATATTCAGAACTTTGCCCAGTTTACGGATTGAGTTTGGTGAACGATATTTTCTTGACCGATGAAAAATACAAAACTAATTTTTATCATCATTATCGTTTAGCACACCATGAAATTCCGAGCGAAGAAATTAAAGGCATCGAGTTGATATTTATTGAATTGCCTAAATTTGCAGCACAAAATTTTACCCAAAAGAAAATTCGCAATTTATGGCTTCGTTTTTTAACAGAAATAGATGAAAATACAAAAGAAGTTTCACCCGATTTAATTTCAGAATCGGAAATTAAAACAGCTTTGGAGTGTTTACAAGTAAGTGCATTCGATAAAAAAGAGTTGGCTTATTACGAAAAGTATTGGGATAAAATTAGAGTTGAACGTGCAGCCATTCAAGATGCAGTGGATAAAATAGTGTTGAAATTAGCTGAAGCAGAACAACGTGAAGAAAATGAACGTGTTGAAAGAGAAAAAATATTTTTGAAATTGGAAAAAGCAGTTCAAGCAATGAATGCTCGTGGTTTTAGTTTTGATGAAATAGCCAACGATTTGGATATTTCAATAGAAGAGATAAAACAACTGATTAGTAGATATATTGATTAAATTAATTGAATTATGAAAATAAATTATCTTGCTTTTTTTTCGTTAATTTTTTTTATGTTTTTGCACCAAAATATTTTTTCGCAAGAAATAAATCCTAATGGCTATAACAAATTTACATATCCTAATGGAAATATTATGAGCGAAGGAAATATGAAAAGCGGCAATCCTGATGGATATTGGAAAAATTATTATCCTAACGGACAACTTAAATCGGAAGGAAATAGAAAATCAAATATGCTCGATAGCTTATGGGTTTTTTATAACGAAAAAGGAGATACTTTAAAAAAAATCACTTATACTCTAGGAAAAAAAGGAGGTTATTATTCTGTTTATCAAGAAAGTAATGATACTTTAAAGAACTTAATACTTTCCAAAGAAATGTTTATAAATGATAAACGTGAAGGCATATCTTATTATTATTATCTATCAGGAAATTTACATAAAATTATAAATTACAGAGACAATATGAAGCATGGTGAAGCTAAAGAATACAAAGAAGACGGCTTTACTTTAAAAACAATTTTTAAATACCGAAACGATTTTTTGGCAAGTTCAGATGTAGTAAATCGTTATTCTACAACTGGCGAAAAACAAGGAGTTTGGATAGAATTTCACCCAAATGGCAAAGTAAAAAGTCAAGTAAATTATAACAATGGAAAAATTACCGGTTTACTTAAAGAATATGATGCTAATGGAAAGCAAGTTGTAGCTGAAAAATATCAAGATGGGCAAAAAATAGCAAAAGATTCGGTGCGTGTAGATGCAAAAATATTTAGCGAAACTTACCCTGATGGGACGGTCAAATCTACTGGTGCTTTCATTGATGGCAAACCTATTGGAATTCATCGCACTTTTAAGGAAGATGGAACTTCTTCTGTTGCAAATGTTTATACCAATGATGGTGTTTTAATGGCATCGGGCATGCTCGATGCAGAGGGTAAAAAACAAGGAAAATGGAGTTTTTATTTTGAAAATGGAAAAATAAAAAACGAAGGTGCCTATTCAAGCAATATGAAAATAGGCGAATGGATTTTTTATTTCGAAAATGGTCAAATTGAACAGAAAGGTAGCTACAAAGGTGGACTTTTGAGCGGCAAATGGTATTGGTATTACGAAACAGGCGAGCTTTTGCGTGAAGAGATTTATGAAAAAGGCAAGTTGGAAGGTGATTTTGTAGAATATACTAAGGCGAAAGAAATAATAACTCAAGGAAAATATGCAGAAGGTGAAAAAACAGGAAAATGGTTTTATAATGTAGGCGACCATACGGAAGAAGGCAATTATAAAGCTGATTTTAAGACAGGTAAATGGAAACATTACTTTCCAAATGGCAAATTGAAATACGAATGTACTTATGCCTTGGACAAAGAAAACGGAAAAGCAATTTTGTATTACGAAAATAAAAAAATAGAAGAGGACAGACGTTATTCGATGGGCATTCCAGAAGGTATTTGGCGAAAATTTGACAAAGAAAGTGTAGAAATTCTTACTTTAGAATACGATAATGGAAAGTTGATAAAAATTGACGGCAAAAAAGTAGAAGAGGATTTAAGCGAGCCTAAAAAACTCGATGAAACCCAAGAAAACTTGTAACTTTTTTTTTAAAATAAAAGGAGCATAAATTTTTTATAAATAATGGCAGATAAACGATTTGATACAATATCGGCAGCAGAGCAAGAAATTGAAAAAGAGTTAAGACCTAAGCATTTTAGCGATTTTAAAGGTCAAGCTAAAATACTCGAAAATTTAACTGTTTTTGTAAAAGCTGCTGTAATGCGAGGAGAAGCACTCGACCATGTGCTGTTGCATGGACCTCCAGGTTTAGGAAAAACCACTTTAGCTAATATTATTGCAAACGAGTTAGGTGTTAATTTGAAACTTACTTCGGGACCAGTTCTCGACAAACCAGGCGATTTGGCTGGATTACTGACTAATCTCGACGAAAAAGATGTACTTTTTATCGACGAAATTCATCGCCTAAATCCTATTGTGGAAGAATATTTGTATTCTGCCATGGAAGATTATAAGATTGATATAATGATAGATAAAGGACCAAGTGCACGTTCTTTGCAACTAACACTCAATCCTTTTACATTGATAGGAGCTACCACTCGTTCAGGAATGCTAACAAGCCCATTGCGAGCGCGTTTTGGAATAAAATCATTGTTAGAGTATTACGATATTCAAACTTTAGTGGGAATTGTAAAACGTTCTGCTTTTATTTTGAATGTACCCATAGAAGAAAATGCTGCCATTGAAATTTCGCGCAGAAGTAGAGGGACGCCTCGTATTGCGAATGCATTGCTTCGACGAGTTCGCGATTTTGCACAAGTAAAAGGCAATGGAAAGATAGACCTCGAAATAGCTCGCTATGCGCTCGAAGCCTTAAGCATTGATAAACATGGACTTGATGAAATGGACAATAAAATTTTGCTTACTATAATAGATAAATTTAGTGGTGGACCTGTTGGTTTATCTACTATTGCAACAGCTGTGGGTGAGGATTCGGGAACAATTGAAGAAGTATATGAACCATTTTTAATCATGCAAGGTTTTATAAACAGAACTCCTCGCGGGCGTGAAGCCACTGAGCATGCTTACAAACATTTAGGAAAAATTTTTAATCCTAAGCCAAAATCTTTATTCGAAAATATATAATTTTTTTTCTTTTTGTATTGACATAAATCGTTTAGAACATTATTTTAGAAAAAAATACATAATCATTGAAGCATAATTATTTGGTATATATTTTGATAGATTTAAAAATAAATGAGATGAATTTTATTGAAATTTTTTTATCAATATAAATTTTTGTATCTTGGCTCTAATTTTATTATTTTCCAATTGGATTGAGTTAAGTTTTTTAAATTTTATTTATTTATCTACAAATAGTTTAATTTATTGTAAACGAACTAATTGTTATTGTTTTTTGCATTTTATTGATAAAATTGATTAAAATTACAATTTTAATTCAACTAATTTCAATTATTTAATTCTATTAGTTTTGACATTTTAACTTGTAATTGGGTTGCTATCTTTTTTTTGTGTATCCTTGATTTTGAGTATAATAATAAAAAATTACATAATACAGCATACTATTTTTAACGAATATATTAAATTTAGCACTAATGAAACGTATTTATATATTATTTCTGTTTTTTTTGTTTTCCATATTTAGCATAAGCAATTTGCAAAGTTATGCTCAAAACTTCAACGTTGGCATAAAAGAAGGAGTAGGAAAGCAAGTGATTGTGTACTTTGAAGTTACAGGCTCTGATTTGAATTATACTTTCAAAGAGTTTAAAGTAACTGTTAAGTGGCCTGTAAATACTGTGAGTATTAGCAATTTAAGTGCCAATTATGGTATTTTGAACGACCCTCAGCAAACCGATGGAGTTTACAATTATTTAGTATTCAAAACAGCCAATTTGGGTCCAGTAACTTTTGATGCTAATGGCACACAATATCCAGCCTTTGCCTTAGATTATACATTTTCGGGTACAGCTTGTTCAGGACAGTTTTCAATAGAAAATTCTACTTGGGCAGCTACAAACAATGGCGCACTTACTTTGATTGGATTTGACGACAATCCTTGGCCATTTTTAGCTATAAGTCAATCAACTGCTGCTGATTTAAATCCAGTAAAACTTGTAAATGTTACAAAGCAAGATGTATTGTGCAAAGACGAAACTTCAGGCTCAATTACAATCATAGCTAGCTCTCAAACAAGTGCTTTGGAATATTCAATAAATAATGGGCTCAACTATCAAGCTGCCAATACTTTTTCTAATTT
The DNA here is from genome assembly GCA_022729915.1 of Draconibacterium orientale. Classification (GTDB taxonomy): domain Bacteria; phylum Bacteroidota; class Bacteroidia; order Bacteroidales; family JAIFNL01; genus JAIFNL01. The sequence continues at coordinate 9,703 of DZBP01000040.1, forward strand.
AGGCGCTAGTACAAGCAACATTCCTGTTGCTAGAAATGCTCAAGGCTGTAAAGCCACTGGAACAGCTATTTCTATTTTAGCGCCTTCTTCTTCAGTAGTTATTACTTCGCAAGTAGCAACCGATATTACTTGTAATAACTTGAATGATGGTAAAATAGCAATTGCAGCTGGAGGAGGTACCGGAAGTTTACAATATTCAATAAATGCAGGAATTAGTTATTCAAATGACCCTAATTTTTTGAATTTAGCTGCCAGCAATTATAGTGTTCGAGTTAAAGACGCAAACAATTGTGTAACTATCGGAGTCGTTAGAACCATTAACAATCCAGCTGCGATTAATGTACAAAGTGTTCAAAAACAAGATATTACTTGTTATGGAGCTAATAATGGTTACATTACTGTAGTTGCTTCAGGTGGCACTGGCGTTTTAACGTTTTCACTCAACGATGGAGCGAGTTATGTGAACAATGGAGGTAATTTTACTAATTTATTACCAAGTACTTACGGAGTTAAAGTAAAAGATTTAAATGGCTGTATTTCAAATGTAGGAAATTTTACAGTGGTAGAACCAAGTAAAATAACTATTTCAAATGTTGCAATTACACCTGTTTCATATTGTTCAGCTGTAGATGGCGAAATAGCAATAACTGCAAATGGCGGAACTGGAACTCTAGCCTACTCACTTGGAGGAAGTACTTATCAATCAGGTAATACTTTTTCAAACTTAACTCGTGCCAACTATTACGCTTATGTAAAAGATGCTAATGCGTGTACCGCTTACAAACAAGTAACTCTTGGTGATGCTAATCCTGTTATAATCGATAGTCTTTCAGTAACTTCATTGCAATGTTATGGCGATTTAGATGGCGAAATAGTAGCACACGCGCATGGTGGATTTACCCCAATAACCTATTCATTAGACAATACAAATTATTCGAGCAATAATGTTTTTACTAATCTGCAAGGTGCAAATTATGCTGTTTTTGTAAAAGATTCAAAAAACTGTTACGTATATATGCAAGCACAAGTGATGCAGCCAGATCCTATCGAACTGAGTGTAGCTGATGTAAAAAATATAACCACCTGTTTTGGTGATCCAATAGGAATGCTTCGATTTTCTGCAGTTGGAGGAACTGGCAGCTTGGTTTATTCGATTAATGGTGTCGATTTTCAATCTTCTAGCCAATTTAAGAATATAGTAGGTGGAAGTTATACCGCAACAGCCAAAGACCAAAGAGGTTGTTTTAGCTCAATTAATGCTATAATTGACCAACCTGAAGAGCTAATCTCGAATATGTCAATAACTGATATAACTTGTTACGACAGAAATAACGGAGCAGTAAAAATTGCTCCTGCCGGTGGAACTAGTCCTTATTCAATTACTTGGAGTTATACCGATGGCGATAGCGATAACTACAATTTATTAAATTTATCTCCCAATACTTATACTGTAACTATTATAGATTCAAAGAATTGTAAAATTATTGATACTGCTGAGATTACAGCACCTGTTGAAATTAATATTACCTCACAAGTAGATAATTTAAGCTGTTTTGGATCGGAAGATGGACGGATAACACTCCATGTAGAAGGAGGACAAGCACCATACCGTTATCGTTGGACTCCTTCTAATCAAATGACAGCAGTTATCGAAAATATGGATGCAAGCACATATCGTGTTGAGGTTACTGATTTTAGGCAATGTAAAAAATTCTATACAACTGAAATAACTCAACCACACCCATTGGCTTTAAGTTCTACTCTTACCAATACTACTTACTTTGGAGCAACTGATGGTAGCATTGAACTAAAAATTTCTGGTGGAACAAAGCCTTACATCTATGAATGGAGTAACGGTGCTGTAACAGAGTCAGTATATAATTTAGCTACAGGTGATTACTGGGTAAAAGTTTACGATGTCAATGATTGTGAAATTGGTGATGATTTTAAAATTTCGACTGATTTAACAGATGTTGAAATACCTTCAGCTTTTACACCAAACGGAGATGGCAAAAATGATGTATGGATTTTAAAGAGCATAATCAAATATCCAGATGCAGCGTTAAAAATTTTTGATTCGAGAGGATATTTGGTATATTCAAAAGAAGGCGATCTTGATGAATATTGGGACGGAACTGATAATAGCGGTAACCCTTTACCTGGCTCATCGTTATACTATTATACAATTGATGTGAATAAAAATACAGCACCTTTCAAAGGCACTGTTTACATTATTCGCTAATATTTTTAGCTCTTAATATCCTTAAATTTGCTATAAATTTATAACTTTCACACGGCTATCTAATTTAAGCAGATTGTAAAATAGATAAGATAAAACAGTCAATGACTGATTTTTAATTTGAGGCAATAACATTTGTATTTTCAAAAATAGTTTATAATTTGTCTCTAAAAATTTAAAAAAACTCATGAAAAAAATACTAACTTTTGCACTATTGTGGATTGCTTTTGGTGTTTCAGCACAAGACAATCCTTTGCTCGACCAGTATTTGCAAAACAGACTCTTAATTAATCCAGCTTATGGCGGAAGTTTAGAACAAACTGTAGTAAGAGCAAATTTTAGACGTCAATGGCAAAAATTTGAAAATGCCCCCGACATCAATTCCTTAAGCTTCCATACTCGTTTGTTTGATGGAAAACGCTCAGCCATTTTCAAAAAAGTTGGGCACGGAATAGGCGGAACTATCTATAACGAAACCGAAGGACCTATCAGACTCTTCGGAATAAGTGGTAGTTATGCGTATCACATGCCATTCGACAATTTTCAACTCGCTGCAGGTTTATCTTTGTCTGCATCTAATTTCGGATTGAGTTATTTAGATTTAGGCTATGCTGTGGCAGATGACCCAGCTGTTATAATAGAAGAAAATCAGCGTTTTATACCCGATGCAGATATAGGACTATACATGTACGATACCGAAGAAAAATTCTTTTTAGGTTTTACCGGCGCCCAATTAGTACGGTCAATGGTAACCTTAAATGAAGCAGATACAGCTGATATTCATAATGGTATGGGACGTCAATTTATTTTCATGGGTGGTTTTAGGGCTATTGATAATTTGAGATTTATACTCGAAACTTCAATGGTTGGTATTTTTAGGCAAGAATTTATGCAACAAAATGAAATTCATTTAAATGCTAAAGCAAGTGTTGTTAATTATCTTAACCGCTACAACAACGAAGTATTAAGTTTTTCAATTTCTTATAGAACCAAGAGAGCTTTTTTATCGCAAGTTGAATTAACTATGGCAAATTTGTATTTAGCTTATGGTTACGAACTTAGTTTTTCTAAAATTGCAGCTTATTCTGGAGGAACTCACAATGTTTCAATCGGAATAAACATTGATAAATATAGGTGATAATGAATTTTTTTTACATTACTGGAACAAGTCGCGGTATAGGCAAAGCATTAGCCGAAAAATTGTTGCAAAACGAGGATAATTTTGTTTACGGTATAGCACGGAATAATTTTTTATTACACGATAGATACGAACATCTTCGATTGGATTTGGCTAATTTAGAATTAGTTAAAGCGTTTCGGTTTTTTGAACATAAAAGAGCTGGAAAAATTGTCCTAATAAATAATGCAGCCACAATAGGCGAAATTTTTCCGTTAGGGGAGTGCAATAACGACGATTTGATTCATACATACAATTTGAACCTTATTTCGCCAAGCCTATTGCTGAATAATTTTATCGCTTACTATTCAAAAAGTTTGAGTCAAAAGCAAATACTGAATATAAGTTCTGGTGCAGGCAGACGACCTATTAGCTCTTGGGCAGCGTATTGTGCTTCAAAATCAGCATTAGATATGATTTCGCAAGTTGCAGATTTAGAGTTTAAAGGTAAGAAAGATTTCCAAATATGGTCAGTTGCACCCGGAATTGTAGATACAACTATGCAAGCAGAAATTAGAGCTTCAAATTCCGAAAATTTTCCAAAGCATGAGCAATTTGTTAATTATAAAACAGCCAATAAACTATCTTCACCACAGCACGTGGCAGAAAGATTAATAGATATTCTTGAAAATTCGCAAAAATATATTGAAATTTGTACTCAAATTTAATTAAAATATTAGTTTTTTTTGCAAAATATACTCATTCAATTATCTTTGCAAAAATAATTAAAAGATATTAATGTTTTAATATCTACATTATACTAATCTCAATTTTGGATAGAATTTTAAACGCAAAGTATTAGAATTGTTAGAAATTTGAAATTTAGGAGTTCTATACAAAAGCTATTTTTTAAAATAATAAGCTAATTTTTTATTAAATTCGAGAAAAAATATGATATCAAATACATGCAAATATGCTATACGCGCGGTAACTTATTTAGCAATGCACGAAACGGGTGATAAGAAAATAGGCCTAAAAGATATTTCGAAAGATTTAGAAATACCATCTCCTTTTTTGGGAAAAATATTACAAGTTTTAGCAAAACAAAAAATGCTAAAATCAACCAAAGGACCCAATGGTGGATTTAGTTTAGCACGAAATTCGGAGGAAATTTCTTTGCTCGACATTGTAGAAATCATTGATGGACTTGATTTTTTTCATAATTGCCTTATAGGAATTAATGTTTGCGAACGCGCACCCGAACAACGCGAAATTTGTCCTTTCCATAGCGTTGTAGACCCTTTAAAAGCAGATCTTTATAAAATGTATAAGACAACGAAAATAGGAAAATTGGCAAAAGAATTTAATCAAAATGGAATATTTTTGATTTAGATTTTGAAAGCAATTTTAGAGCTATAATAGCTAAAACAATGCCAACTTCATTAGCTATAAAATCGTAAATATTTGCATTTCTACCTAAATTACTGATGTATTGGAAGAATTCCATTAGCACTCCATAGCAAGAACTAAAGAAAAAAGTAAACAGCATAAGCTTTTCTTTTTCAGCAGTTTTATGAAAAAAATGCAGTACAATTGAAAAACTTAATCCAAAATACATTGATAAATGAACTATTTTATCTAAATTTGGAAATATATATTTTTCATTTATTGTTAAATTGTTGTCGGGGGCTAAGCTCAAAAAAGTAACAAAAAGTAAAATTATATATGGATTTATTAGAATTACCCATATTCTTAATAAAATTCTTCTTATTTTATATTGCATATTTTTATAAATTAGATTGTTTATTTTCTTAAAACCAGAGAATTGAGCGGAATTTACATACATATTCCATATTGCAAAAGTATCTGTAATTATTGCGATTTTTATAAAACTGCATCACTCAGTTCTGTAGATAAAACCGTGTTAAATATAGCAAAGGAAATTGAATTGCGTAACGATTATTTAGGTAATTCAATTATTGATACCATTTATTTTGGCGGAGGTACACCTAGCATTCTAACAATGAACAACTTAAAGTTACTTTTAAGTACTTTAAATTCAAATTTTACAATTTCAAAAACCCCTGAAGTAACTCTTGAGGCAAATCCCGACGATTTGACTTACGAGTATTTACACGAAATTCGTTCAATCGGAATAAATAGGTTAAGTATTGGCATTCAATCTTTTAATGATTCAGATTTAAAAATGATGAAGAGAAGACACTTAGCAATTGAAGCTGAGGCGGCTATATTACTTGCCAAAAGCAGTGGATTTTCTAATATAAGTATCGATTTAATTTATGGAATGGATTTTTCATCAGACCAGAGATTTATTGAAAATATCGACAAAGCTATAGCCCTCGAAGTGCAGCATATTTCAGCTTATCATTTAACAATCGAAGAAAAAACGGCTTTCCATTTGTTCCAAAAAAAGGGAAAATTGAAGGAAATTGAAGAGAGTAGGAGTAATGAGCAATTGCTTTTTTTACGCAAGCGACTAATTGAAAATGGTTTTGAACATTATGAAATTTCTAATTTTGCTAAACCCCATTATATTTCACGGCACAATTCAAATTACTGGAAACAAGTATCTTATCTTGGAATTGGACCTTCAGCACATTCATACAATGGTCATTCAAGGCAGTGGAATATTGCAAATGTTATGAAATACAATAAATCGCTCGATAATAATATTTTATACTTCGATAAGGAAGTTTTGAGTGAAGGTGATAAATTTAATGATTATATAATTACCTCATTAAGAACTAAGTGGGGAATTGATACCTCTTTCTTAGAAAATAGTTTTGCACCCTATTTAGCACAACATTTTATTAAATCTATCAGTAAATTTTTGAAAAACAACGATTTAATTTTAGATAAACAACGCCTTACAATTTCTGAAAAAAGCATTTTTTTAACAGACTACATTTGCAGTGAGCTTATTTATGTTCAATAAAAGTATTAAAAAACTTTTTATCTTTTTCACATTTTAATGGCTATATGCTATAATTATTCTATTTTTGTGGAGTACTTTTAAAAAAATCTGAAGAACAAAATGAATATTACAATTGAAAAATTTTCAACATGCAATGCATTTTTTTTTGAAACAGCTTCTAAAATTAGAACAGAAGTTTTTGTAAAAGAACAAAATGTGCCTGCTGATTTGGAATATGATGGATTAGATAACGATGCAGCCCATTTTTTACTTTTTTCTGACGGAATTCCTTGTGTTACTGCACGATATAGAAATATTGATGGGAAGTATAAATTAGAGCGCTTTGCAACTCTCAAACATTTTAGAGGCAGCAAGTTAGGCGAAAAATTATTGTTGCATATTCTTTCTGATTTAATACCCAAAAAGAAACCAATTTACTTGAATTCACAAGATTCAGCAGTAGGCTTTTATTTAAAGTATGGATTTAAAATTGAAGGCGAAGAATTTTATGAGGCTGGTATAAAGCATTTTAAAATGTTATACTCTGAGGAATGAAAGTATGAGTTTAAAAAAATTAGCAAGTCAAACTGCCATTTATGGCATTAGCAGTATAGTAGGGCGAATGCTCAACTATTTGTTAACTCCTTTATTTACAAGATTATTTACAACTGCTGCTTATGGTGTAATTACTGAATTGTATAGCTATTTAGTTTTTTTGTTAGTTATATTAACTTATGGCATGGAAACTACCTTTTTTAGGTATTCAAAGCTCGAAAATCCTGCGAAAGTTTACAGCAATGCTTTAATATCTTTATTTTTTACCTCTTTACTTTTTCTACTTCTTGTTTATCTTCAATTAGACAATATTGCTTTATTTTTGGATTACTCTGCTAATCCTGAATATATTATGTGGTTTGCAATAATTATTGGTTTGGATTCAATTTTAACTATTCCATTTGCAAAACTTAGAAATGAAAATAAGGCAATTAAATTTGCCGGAATAAAATTATTTAATATATTGCTAAACATTTCATTAAATTTATATTTTCTATTATTATGTCCTTACCTTCATGCATTGAACTCTAATAATATTTTAGTTCAATTTTATAATCCAAACTTGGGCATTGCTTATGTTTTTATATCGAATTTGATAGCGAGTGTTTTTACATTTTTATTACTTATTGGCGAGCTTTTAAAAGTAAAATTACAATTTGATTTTAAATTGTACAAACAAATGCTAAAATTTGCAATTCCTTTATTAATAGTGGGTTTAGCAGGTAGCATCAATGAAGTTTTAGATAGAACTTTATTGAAGCATTTGCTGCCTGATAAGGCAAATGCCATGTCGCAATTAGGTATTTATGGAGCAAATTATAAGCTATCAATTTTAATGACGCTTTTTATCCAAACTTTTAGATATGCTGCGGAGCCTTTTTTCTTTTCAAGTGCCAATAAATCAGATTCTAAAAAGATGTATGCAGATGTAATGAAATACTTTATTATTTTTGGTTTGTTTATCTTTCTTGGAATAATGATGTATTTAGATGTGGTAAAGTATTTTATAGCTGAGGAATTTCATTCTGGGTTGTCAATTGTACCTATCTTGTTGTTAGCCAATTTGTTTTTAGGAATAATTTTTAATCTTTCAATTTGGTATAAGCTTACAAACTTAACTAAATTTGGAGCAATTATTTCCGTAGTTGGTGCAATTATTACATTGGTAATGAATATTTTACTTATACCTACGCTGGGTATTTTAGGTTCAGCTTGGGCTACTTTCATTTGTTATTTTTCCATGATGTTGATTACATATTTTTGGGGCAAAAAACATTATCCTATTTCTTATGATTTGAAAGCGATTTTGAAATATTTTGCATTTACCTTCGTTTTATATTTTTTAGCAATCAATATTCCTTATCCTTCCGAATTATTAAAATATTTAATTAATTCGGTATTTTTACTTATATTTTTATATTATATTTTTTATTCTGAAAATTTAATAAAATTAATTTTTACCCGAATAAAAAAGTAATTTTTTTGTAACAAAAAATAAACAATTTACGTATAAACAAAGTCGCAAATGAATATGTTTGTGATTATAAAATAGAACAATTTTTTATATGCATGTACGAATAATAAACAAGTCAGCTAATCCACTACCTGAGTATGCTACTAACTTCTCGGCAGGTGTTGATTTGCGAGCTTTTTTAGAGAATGATGTGTTCTTAAAACCATTTGAACGCAAGCTAATTCCTACCGGTTTATTTATTGAGCTGCCCAATGGTTATGAAGCTCAAATTAGACCTCGCAGTGGTTTAGCTTTAAAGCATGGAATTACTATTTTGAATTCGCCCGGAACTATCGATTCAGATTATAGAGGAGAAATTCAAGTTATTTTAGTGAATCTTTCACACGAAGAATTTAAAATTTGTACTGGCGATAGAATATGTCAAATGGTGATAGCCAAACATGAAACTGTTCATTTTGAATTAGTTGAACAACTTGAAGAATCGAGTAGGGGAAATGGAGGTTTTGGAAGTACTGGAAAAAGCTAGCTTTTTTTTATTTTGCAAAAATAATTTTTAATACAAAAGAAATTTACGAGTATTTAAAATATTAAGATTTCAGTTAACTTTTGTTTACTTCTTTTTTACAAAGTATTTAATTTTTTTTAATCAATAACTTTATGCTTCTTTTTAATAAAAAAAACAGTTTTATATTTTTTACTTTTTTGTTGATGTTTGCTGCTTGTAAAACGCAAAAAGAAGCAAATTTTGTCAAAAAATCTGATATTTCTGCAAATTCACAGTCAGAAGATGAAGTAAAATTTAAACATTTTTATGTAGAAGGCGCAAAACAAATGATGCTTCAAAATCTTGATATAGCAAAGGAATTGTTTGAAGCGTGTTTGGCTATTAAACCTAAAAGTGCGGCAACTTTATTTCACTTATCAAAAATTTATTGGCATAAAGACGAGCCAGAGCAGGCTATTACTTTGGCTAAAACTGCCGTTCACGAAAATTCAAAAAACATTTGGTATAAATTATATTTGGTAGAGTTGTACAATTCCACCAAAAATTATGACGAAGCGTCAAAATTATTAAAAAATCTCATAAAATTATATCCAGAAAATGAAAATTTATACATTGAACTGTCTGAAATGTATGTTTCTGAAAATAAATTTATTGAGGCAATTCAAACACTCGAAAATCTTGAAAATAAAATACAAGTAAGTAATCAAACTTCTGACTTTAAAATTCAAATATATTATCAATTACAAGATTATAAGGCTATTAGTTTAGAATTGAGTAAGTTAATAGAAAGAAATCCAGAAAGTATTAAGTATCATGGAATGTTGGCAGAAGTATTTGCAAAACTCGGCGAGCTAAAAAAAGCTGAAGAAGTTTACGAAAAGCTTGACGTTTTAGCACCAGAGGAAGGCAAATCTCAAATTTCAGCAGCTTTTTTTTATTTAAGTTGTCAAAATTATGAGAAGGCGATGTATTTTCAACGAAAAGCTTTTGCCAATAAAAATGCCGGAATAGATTCAAAAGTGGAATTGTTTTTAAAATCAGTTGAGCTCGAAAAGCAAGTTTATTCAGAGCAAGAAATATTTGATTTATTAAATTCGCTTATTGAAACTCACCCTGACGATTTGAAAGCGAAAATTTTATATTACAATTATTTATATCTAAAAGGCGATTATTCTGCTGCTTACGGTATTTTATTAGAAGTTTTGGAAAATAATAAATCTGATTTTGAGCTTTGGGAGCAATTGTTTCAAATTGAATTAGAGCTGGATAAATATACTGAATTGAAAGCACATACAAATGAAGCTTTGACTTTTTTTCCAAGTCAGCCAACAATTTATTATTACTCAGGTTTTGCAGAGTTTAGTCTTCAAAACTACCAACAAGCTGTAATTCAACTTGAAACTTCTTTGTCTTATTTGATTGATAATCAAAGATTAGAAGAAGAAATTTTAGTTTTATTAGCTCAGTCATACTATAAACTTAGTAAAATTGACCAAGCATATAAAACGTTCGAGAAAATTTTAAAAATAAATGATTCAAATGCTTTGGTTTTAAATAATTATGCCTATTATTTGAGCTTAGAAAAGACACAGTTGCCAAAAGCTTTAGAAATGTCTAAAAAGGCAAATAATTTAGTTGCCCAAAACGCTAATTATCTTGATACTTATGCTTGGATACTTTTTGAAATGGTACAATATACTGAAGCCCTTGAAGTTATGCAACTAGCTTTAGAATGTGGAGGTCGCAATTCTCCAACAATTTTGGAACATTATGGCGATATTCTTTGGAAAATGAACCAACAACCCAAAGCATTAGAACAATGGAAATTAGCTAAAAAATTGGGGAATGCGTCGTTAAAATTAGAACAAAAAATAGCAAACAATAATTATTTGGAATAAATTAAAAAGATAAAATGTATAAATATTTGATTGTAAGTTTTTTTATCCTCTTTTTTTGGTCTTGTAAGTCGAAACAAATTGTCGAAAAAGGGAATAATTCAGTTTCAAAAAGCGAAAAATTAGCCGAAGCTTTTATCGATTCTTTAGTTAATTCAGGTTTGAAGTACAACGATTTATATTTAAAATTTTCAGTTTCTGTAAAAAGTGAAAAACAAAATTTTCCGTCAGTGGGAACTGCTAGATTGTTGAAAGATAGCGTATTATTAATTTCTGTAACTCCAATGCTCGGCATTGAATTGATGCGTGCACGAATTACAAAAAACGAAATAATTGTATTAAACAGGTTGAATAAAACTTATTTTTTGCAAGATATGAAAGAAATTAATAAATTATTTGGTATTAACTTAACATTTTCGCATCTTGAGCGAATTATTACAAATCAAATTTTTACTTATTCGAATGAAATTTCTGTTATAAAGGATTATCGGTTTTTTGATTTTTCTGAAAATTCAAAACCTTTTTCTAAGTTTATTTATAGCGGAACTATTTCAGACACAATGCAATATAATCATTCAATTTTTATAAATCATGCTGAAAAGGTATATAATTCATTTGCGGTAGATTTACCAAGAAATAAAAAATCGCTTTCGGTTAGTTATAGTAACTTTCAGCCAATATTTTCAATAATGTTTCCATATTTATTTAAAATTGAAGCTGTTGACGGTAAAAATAGCTTAAATTTAGAGCTGGAAATTCTTAAAATTGAAAAAGACAATAATACTAATTTTGCTTTTAGTATTCCTAAAAATTATAAAAAAATAAAAGCTTTAGGTTTTTAATTATGAAATTTTTCAAACTACATATAGCCTTATTTTTCATTTTTTTTGGTAATTTTTTAGTTGCTCAAAATTCTAATTCTTATAGTGTAAAGCGAGAAAAGCTTTTCGATAGAATAAATTTTGCAGATGAATTACTTTCTGAGGCAGAAGATTTTAATAATAATGCATTAGTAAGATTAAAAATTATTAAAAATAAAATTTCTTACCGCAAAGCCGTTGTTGAAACTTTTAACAAGGAAATTAGCTATATTGATGGAAAAATCGAAGATTTAAAACAGGAGCAATCCGAATTATCAGAAGATTTGACTGACATAAAAAAGGAATATGAGCAGCTAATATATTATGCTTATAAAAATAAATCGGCATATCATAAATTGATGTTTATTTTATCCGCTGAGACGTTTATGCAGGCTTATAAGCGGCTCAAATACCTTGAGCAATATACGAACTACCGACGCAAACAAGTAGAGATTATAGTGCTCAAAAATGAGCTAATTGAGAAAAATATTGCTGAACTTGAACAACAAAAAATTAAAAAGCTTTCTTTAATTGACAATCGGCTACGAGAACAAGAATTTCTTGAAGCAGAGGAGTTGAAAGAAGAGCAAGTAGTAGCCTCAGCCGGTCAAGATTACGAGTCATTAGAAAGTAGCATTCTTACGGGGAAAAAATCAATAAGTATGCTAGATTACTCTGTAAATCAGATAGTTAATGACATAAATACAGATGTTGCTACTGCTTCAGCTACGGCAGAACTTTCAGGAGTGGAAAGTGATAAAATAATGACAAAAAAATTTAAAGCAAAACAAGGAGAACTTTTGAGTCCGGTAGATAAAGGGCTTGTTGTTTATGCTTTTGGCGAGCACGAACACCCAAATTTTCCAAATTTGATTGTACGCAACGATGGCATAGATATTTTGACGGTAAGCGGCTCAATTGTTCGAGCTATTTTTACCGGAAAAGTTATGAAAGTAATTGATATTCCGGGTTTGAACAAATCAGTTTTAATTAAGCATGGTGATTATTATAGTTTGTATTCAAATTTAATAAATGTAAATGTAAGTGAAA
>DZBP01000191.1 GCA_022729915.1 Draconibacterium orientale
AAACTTGTTTTACCGTGAAATTTTTTTTATGTTTGTAGTTCAAATAATTTGTTACAAAAAGAACTAATAAAACAGAAATAGAATGAAAATATTGAACGAATTTAAGACCTTTGCCATGAAAGGCAATGTGATAGACATGGCAGTAGGTGTAATTATTGGTGCTGCTTTTGGAAAAATCGTTACATCAATTGTAAATGATATTATTATGCCACCAATTGGTTTATTGGTAGGAGGTGCAAACTTTGCCGAGCTAAAATATGTTATGAAAGAAGCGGTAGGTGAAACTCCGGCTGTTTCGATTAATTATGGTAATTTTTTACAAGTTACTTTAGATTTTTTAATCATTGCTTTCTCTATTTTTATGATTATTAAAGTAATGAATACAGCCAAGAAAAAAGAAACAGCAGAGCCTGTAACTCCGCCTGCTCCTCCAGCACCAACAAAAGAAGAATTACTTCTAACTGAAATCAGAGATTTATTGAAAAAATAAACACCAATGCTATTTTATTTGGAGCAAATATTTTTGTAACCAATTTAATTTTAAGCACTTGGCAAAATAGAATATACAATTAAACTTGGTTTACTTCTAAATAACAATTCAATAAACAAGTGGTATTAAATTCTAAAAAAAGCCATTGCATACTTTTGCGATGGCTTTTTTTATTTATTCCTTAATTTAATAGTTATGATTTACAAGTAACTATGGAAAAAGAAACGACACTTATTTTTAAAAAAAATAATTATAGAATATTGAATATAAAAGTTTTAGCAAAAAAAATAAAAGTGCTGATTAAATTTGCATTACTACTTAATATATTCTCTGACAAACATTTTTTGGATATTATTTTGAGAAATCTATTGACAAATGCTATTAAATTTACACCTAAAAATGGAGAAATAACAATTGAGCTTGAAAATATTTTCGAAAATTCAGTAGAAATCTTGATAAAAGATACAGGAATCGGAATTGCACCCAAACTACTTGACGATATTTTTAAAAACGGAAAAACAATTACTACTCTTGGCACAGAAAACGAAAAAGGTTCGGGTTTAGGATTGGTACTTTGCAAAGAATTTGCAATTAAAAATGGTGGGAATATACGATTTAAAAGCCTCGAAAATTCAGGCACATCGGTTTATTTTTCTATTCCTACCTCAAGTAAGCAAACAAAACTTCATCTTTTGCACGATTTTTTTTGATTCATTGTTTTTAGAAAAGCTAATTAATGAAATCGGGACACAAATTCCTTCATTTTGCCAAGAAGCCAACGAGCAACTTTTTAAATTTGGAACTTCATTCAATTCTAGTTGTTTGATAGAATTGCACCAAAATATTAGTAAATCTTTATGTAATTTTTCTTTAGACGATATATATTTTTATATTACTTTTGTTGAAAATTTGAAAAATAAATTACAGTACTAAAAAACCTTTTTGCAAACGAATAATTTGGTCTGCCTGAAAAAGCTTTTGAAGTTGCTGAATATCAAATGCCACAAAACTAGATGAATAATCTGTATTTTGATTAATAGGTGCAATCATTTTCCCATTTTCGATGTACGATTTTTTACTTCCCTCACGTAAAATGATAGCACCTTCGTCTATTTTAGAAAACAAAACGGGTAAATTAATTACTACAAACTTAATAAAATGGCTAAGCTTGTGCCTTTCTCTTTCCCATTTAGAGCCATTGGTTATTCCATAAACCAAAAAATGCGCTTTTATTTTGAAAAATTCAGACAAACGCCTTTCTTCGTGTGCATTATGTTGGCGCATATAGCGTAAAGTACAGTCGGTATAATTTTGATAGTAACTATCTCTAAATCTTTCTTGTACAAATATCTGCTTTCCTTTTGAATTTTCAAAAACATAATCAATTCCATAATTTTGGTCGGCAAGTTTTAGTTTTTGAATATCTACAGGCTTTTCGTGCCAATGAAGCAGTTCGTATATTTGCTTCATTGCTAGATTTTTATGTACATAATCGGAAAATTCTCTATCTGAATTGTAATGAGACATAGTTACAGTAAAATTACATGTTATTATTGTTTGTTGCTTAATACATAGATAAACCTCAAAAAAAGGTTATTTTTCGATTTTATTTTACATATTGAATAAAGAAAATTAATCAGCATTTTTTTTCTTGACTAATTCATCGATTAAAAAATCTACTTTTTTTTCGAGAGCTTCCACTTTTTCAATCAAATCGTCGTTGTTGTCGCTTACCATTGCATCTACAAAAATTGAATTTACAAGCGAAAGTCCAAGTATTCCGCCTGTCATCAAAATAATTATAAAGTATGCTTTCCCAAAGAAAGAAACAACATCACTAGAGTTTTTCAATATTTTTTCGGGTATTTCGTACCAACCTTCTACCGTAAAAACTTTGAAGGTAGAATAAAAAGATTTTATCGGATCACCAAAATATTCGGGCGAAATATCTTTAAATAAGTAACACGAAAAAACAGCCATTACAAAATTATAAATAGCAAATCCCAACAGAATTAGCACCGAGTCTTTCAATGCAATTTTCACTCCTTTAATAATCTGATTGATACCCGGAATGAATTTCAAAAAACGGAAAAATTTAAAAACTCTCGAAATCCTAAACACCAAAAGAAAATGCAAATCGGTAACTGCCGAAGGAATAAAAAGGTCGATAATAGAAGGAATAGCCAGAATTACTAATATAGCATCGAGCTTATTCCAACCCGATTCGGTGTATTTTTTAAATCCCAATAAATTTATCTTTACAAGCATTTCTATTGTAAAAATAATAGTAAACAAAGCATCGATAGCCACTATTACTCTGTGTGCAAAATGCGAAATATCAAATCCTTGCACAAAAATAGTTACTGAATTGAGAATGATAATTGCAAGTATAAAATTATCGTTTACAAAAAGTTTTTTAATATTTTTCATAGTAAGGTTGATTCTAAAAAACAATTGAAAAAAAACGCAAGCTTACAAAGGGTAGCTTGCGTTTTTTTTTTTTGATTCTAAAAAAAGAAATATTTTTTAAAGTTTTCTAAACACTAAAAATAAGCAACTTCAGGCTTTTCTACACCTTTTAGTTTATTTATTTCGGTCAAAAGATTATTGGCTAAACTACTTGCACCTATTCTAAAATATTTGGGAACAAACCACGAATCGCCCAAATTGTGCTTAACTATGGCTAAATATTTAACAGCTTCCGTGCCAGTTGCAATGCCTCCGGCAGGTTTAAAACCCACCATTCGTCCGGTTTTTTGAAAATATTCGGCTATAGCTTGGGTCATAATGTACGCAGCCTCAAGAGTAGCAGCAGGCGAGGTTTTGCCGGTTGAAGTTTTGATAAAATCGGCACCGGCTTCCATTGCCAAAATGCTAGCTGTTTTAATATTTTGAGGAGTATTTAGTACGCCCGACTCTAAAATTACTTTCAAATGAACCGAACCCAATGCTTTTTTAAGGGCTTTTATTTCATTGAAAACAGTTTCGTAGTCGCCATCTAAAAATTTGCCTATTGAAATAACCATATCCGCTTCGTCGGCGCCTTTTTTAGCAACCGCTTTGCATTCAGCCTCTTTTATTTCGATGAAAGTTTGCGATGACGGAAACGAGCCTACAACCGAAGCTATTTTTAAGGTCTTTATTTTTCTGTCGGCTTTAATCACTTCTACAAAAGGAGGATACACACAAATGGCGGCTACATTGGGAATTTCTTCTGCATCAAAGTTATCATGAAAATAATTTACTTTGTTTACCATCGAAGCCACTAAAGCATTGGTATCAGTTTCTTTTAGAGTGGTTAAATCGATTAAACCAAAAATTTTTGCTAAATTTTTGGTAGTATATAATTGTTTGCTATTGCCGGTAATTTCAGTTACCTTTTTTTCAAGTTCTTTTGTATCAATAGCTTTACTGTACTTGCTTATAATTTTTTCCATTTTTTCAAAAACAACTGTGATTGAAATAGAAATACGGTGTTTTGTTTTTCTATTATACTAATTTTCAACTCATTTCATTTTACTAAACAAAGAAAAATGACGTTTTTTGCTTTTCTAAATTTTGATAAAAGTTTCAACAACAAAAATACTATTTTTAATTTTATAAATAAAATGAATTTTACATATTTTTTGCACAACAAAAGACTTTTATTAAGCTTTTAGTAAAATACAAAATGCAAAATTATTTCTAATTTGTTGCTTGTACGTACTAAACCAAATTAAATTGTAGATTTCGTTTTGCCTAGTGCTTAGAATTTATTTGATTACAAAAATCTTTGCTCCAATTAAAATAACACTGGTGCTAGTCAGTTTTTTAATTTTTCATTATCTAAATGCCTTTGGGCATCTCTATTTGTTTTTTTTTCTAAATTTTTGGTGAGCGCATCAGTTAAATCAATCCCTGTTTGATTGGCTATGCACATCAACACAAAAAGTACGTCGGCTAATTCGTCGGCTAAGTTTTTTTCATGGTCTGATGCCTTAAACGATTGCTCGCCGTAAGTTCGTGCCATAATTCGAGCCACTTCACCAACTTCTTCGGTAAGAATTGCCATATTGGTAAGCTCATTGTAATACCTTACGCCATATTGCTTTATCCAACTGTCGATTGTTTGCTGCGCTTGTTCAATTGTCATTTTTATTGAAATTGTAGTTTGGTTTTTTTGCCATTTTAGAATTTCCATTCAAATACTCAAGCACCAAGTTTTGAAACTCTGATTCTTGGTTGTTCAGAAATGATACTTTAATGGGTAAAAAATAAAAATTTTGAATCATTTCATCGTCAAATTGGTCAAATTCATTCAACCGCATTGCATCTTTTTCTGTTGTTATTATTAGTTTGCTTTTCGATTCGAGGGCTTTGAAATTTTCAACAATTGTTTCGATATCACTCGCTTTAAAATTGTAATGATCCGAAAATTTGATGTGTTTTACACGGGCTTTGGTTTGCTGCAAATACGAAACCATGTCGTCTGCTTGCGCAATTCCTGTAACCACAAGAATACTAAAGTTTTCGTTCAAATTTTCTACACTGAGTTGTTGGTCTTTATCAAAAACATTTACCAGATTTTGGTATTTCATTCGAGTGAAAAACAAACTTTGATACGCAAATAGTTTTAAGTTTTCGAGCATTACGCGCTGCTCCATTGGTTTTATATTTTCTGGAGTTTTGGTTACTATTACTACATTTGCACGTTTCTTTTGGGTTTCATTTTCGCGCAAATTGCCATAAGGCAAGTAATTGTCGCCTTTGAGCGGACGATTGTAATCGACCAAAAGGATTGAAAATCCAGCTTTCACCCAACGATGTTGGTATGCATCATCGAGCAGAACAAGTTCTAAATCTTTGGCTTGGCTTATCAGTTCGTTTATCCCTTTTACTCTGTTTGCATCTACAGCTACCGTTATTTCGGGGTGCGTTTGCTTTATGAGTTTGGGTTCATCGCCTATTTCAAGCGAAGTAGAATAATTCAAAGCTTTATAAAAACCTCTAGTTTTGCGTTTGTAGCCACGACTAAGAGTAGCTAGTTTATATTTTTCTTTCAAAAAATCCACTAAATACAAAACATGTGGTGTTTTTCCGGTTCCGCCTACTGTTATATTTCCTATGCTAATAGTAGGAATTTCAAACTCTTCCGATTGGAAAATATTCATGTCGAATAACAGATTTCTTATATCTACTACCAAACGATACAACAATGAAAACGGATATAGAAATTTATTTCTGGTTTGCATTTAGTGAATTAGTAATAAGCTAATTATGAATTATGAATTATGAATTATGAATTATGAATTATGAATTAACAATTTAACAATTCAACAATTTAACAATTCAACAATTTAACAATTTAACAA
>DZBP01000192.1 GCA_022729915.1 Draconibacterium orientale
CGAAAATATAAAAAACAATCAGATAGTCAAGTAGTTATAAGTTCGTAAAGTAGAAATAGTAATTATTTTTTAACTCCGTTAATATACAAAACCGGTATTTCTTTTATTTCATCTTTTAAATTTCTAATGCCATTTCTAAATCCTTCTTCAATATTGTTATCAATGAAAAGTCCTTTGTAGAAATCATTGGCAAACTTGATGGCATTAGTTGAATCGATTGCTTTGCTCATGCCGATAAGAAATTCAACTCTATAGCCAATCTCGTCAAATAACTGTTCTGAAAAACAAGCACTTATCAACAAACAAGTAGGTTTTTTATTGAACTTTGCCAAGTCATCGAGCCAGCCATTTATGTCGTTTGCATAAACGTATTCATTTTCCTTTTCTCCCTTAAAAACAAGCCCGTCATCGTCTTCGCCATGACACGACAAATGTACAATAAATGCTGCGGGTGGCAAAGCTAAATTTTCATACATTTTACTTTTCTTTACATTTGTTTGAAAAATTGGTTCAAAATAATTATTCTGAGCATTTCCACTACTGTTATAATTATTTTGAATTATTTCTATTTCATTAGTGCATTTCAAATCAACAAAATCGTTTGCCCTGCTATCAAGATAGATAATTTTTTTGCGCTCTGGCGTTTTCTTTGTTAATTGCGCAATCTTTTCAAGTACTTTTTCCTTCTCTTTTTTAGCATCAAAATCTGGGTGCAATGAGTGATTGTATTTTTTTTTATAAATTTGTTTTAAATCTTGTAAATTCATATTTGAATATTCATTTTGTGCGTTACTTTTATCATTTTCAATAGATTTTATAATTTCTTCTATATCTATTTCTTCAAATTCAGCAAGTTCATCAATATAAGAAAGCAACGCTTTCTTCAATTTTGCTTTTTGAATAGTTAAATTTTCATGCGAAACGGTATTGTCTTTTTCATTTTCTTGAATATCACTATAAAATGAAGCTTGCAAAATGATTTTATTTTCAAAATCAGTGTCATTTAACATTTTAGAGGCTTGCAACAAAGTTTCAATAACCCATTTTGTATTTGAGGTTATTTTATCTTTTAGCTTTCTTATTAGTTCGGTATTATTCATAATATTTTATTTATAAATACATTACAGTTTGAAAAAAATAAATAAATCGCTCTTTATTTGGTTCTAACTCGTTTATTTCTAATACCAATTGAGTTATGTTTTCTACATCTTTTATTTCATAAAGGATTTCAAGTTTCAGCATCAAAAGTACTAATAAATCGGACTTTCTATGCGAAGGTATTCCTTTTATTATACTTATTGATTTGTCAATATACGAAACTGCATCGTTAAATTGTTTCAATTTGCTGCAAGTTATGGCAAAATTAGAATAAAAAATTGCATTTTGAAAGTTATTTTCCGGAAAAATAATCTTACTTATTTCAAGCACTTCTCTAAAATACAAATCTGCATTTTTGTAGTGTTTTAGTTTATATTCAATAACTCCCATATTTGTATATGACCAAGCCATTGAATAGCTTTCATAATCATATAATTTTTTATATTCATTAAAAGCTTGTTCTATGTACTTTTTGGCTTCTTTATACTCGCCCATTTTTGACAAAATACAGCCAAGATTATTTATTGTGGCAGCTTGTTGTTGTTTTAAAGACAAAGCTTCTTCTTCCGTTTTGGGTAATATATTTTTATAATAATTGTAAGCTTGTATTACATCAGACCATGCTTCTTCTATTCGTCCGAATTTAAGATTTAAACTGCCTCTGCGTTTATAAATTGATGCTATTTCTTTTACATTTCGTGTATTATTTTTTAAAGCAACCAAAATATTTTCGGTATATTTTAAATAATACTCATCGTCCTCTTCGGATAATCCAATTATTTCTAAATAAAAATCTACCAATTCCATTCCTTTGTCCGAATAGCCTTGATTTTTTAATATTTCAATGTAATATTCTAAAAATCGGATAGTTTCTTTTTTATTTTGCAAATTGTCATAACTCGTTTTAACAGACAAAATAAATCCGTTAAAATCCGGTTTTATGGTTTTTCTATTCAGGTGAGTAATTAAATAATCGGCATATTCAAGAAATTGCAAAAATTTAGTATCAATCGAAAGCAAATCGTCCGTAAATGCCTCATCAATTTGTTCATAAATAATATTGCATAGTTTATTAACTATCTGACAGTTATTAACAAATCCAGAGTCAAAACTTCGTACAGTTTCCTGAATAAGCGGGTGCATTTGAAAAGCATTTCCTTCCAGAGAAATCCAAGCTTGCTGAACTAATTTATCTAATGTTTCATAAAAATTCTGTTTAATATTGGTTGCTGTTGTCAAAAAGCGGTCTTTTATCTGCTTTTTAGTTAATTTTAACTTGTCAAAGCCTAATTCTTTAAAATCTTCTTTTGTGTAACTTTTTGCAGGAAATAATGCAAAAAGACTTAATATCAAATTTTCATATCCATTTAATTTTGAAAGCGATAAAAAATATTCCAAAGCTTCTTCTATGTTTAACTGAGCTAAACCTTGTGTATGATAATTTTCTATAAGTTTGCTTAGGTCTAAATTACCGTTTTTAATTTGCAATGCAGCAATTTTGATAGCTAACGGGTGATATTTAATCAATTCAAAAAACTGTTCATGCACTTTTTCTAATTTTACGTTTCCCAATGTTTTTGAAAACAATTTCCATGCACTTTCAGGGAATAAACCTTTGAGTTCTATCTTTTTCTTAATGTTTTGAATTGAATTTCGAGAAAGGATTACAATGCACCATTTATCTCTGATTTCATTCAATAAATTAATCACTTCAATACTTTCAATTCCATCTATATTTTTGTCAAAATCGATAATTAATAAATTTGGTTTTGAAAATTTGGTTTTCAATTTCAATAAAATCTTTTCAGCATTGTATTTTTTGAAAAATACTTTTTTTTCTTTATCGTAATCTATTTTTTGATTGAGTTGTTCGATTGTAGTCTTATTTATAGAAGCTATTTCAGTATCAATATACGCCTCATTAGGGTAATCTATCTTATAATCAATTACGTCATGCAAAACCTTATCTTGTACCAAAATATCATTTAAACTTGAATTTTTATGTACTTTAATCCAAGCTATGTTATGATATTTTTTTTGATGCTTTGATAAATAGTTTAACACCAAAGATGTTTTGCCAATACCGCCAATTCCATTTATTTGAATTATTTCAAAAAAATCGTTCTTCGGAATTAGATTTATTTCCTTTACCAAATTGATACTTTCATTAGTGCGACCGAAGAAATCCAATTTATTTTTCCCAATTTCATTCAAGCCCGTCAAAATGTTTCCTTCTAAAATATCAATGGTATAAAAAGAGTCTTCTATATGATTTATAATGTCTTGCAAACGTTTTTTAATCTTTGCTTTTCCAATTTGATAAAAATTATCATCAATCAATTTTTGATTAAATTGCTCATTTAATTCTTCTAAATCAGATTTTAATAAATTTAAAGCATCAGAAAATGAGCTATCTTTATTATTTTCAATACAAAACAATAAATATGAATCTATCGCTTCTTCAATTTTATTTTTAATGAATAATTTGTTTAGTTTTTCTTTCATGGCAAAAGGTTTAAGGGTTCAAAAATTGTACTTTTATATTATTGATAATTAGTGTTTTATTTAAAAATTCCGCAAAAAATTTAAAGGTATAGATTTTTTGTAAAAATAATAAAAAGGATTTGTTTTTTATGAAAATTCCTGAAAATATTTTTAGCATTTTTTTAGAATTTACTTTCTGATAAAAACAAAAAAAGCAGCCTTCCTTGTAGAAAACTGCTTTATACTCTTATGAAACTGGTAAAATAAGCTATCTTTTTTTACCATTTTTCTTTTGCATTAAAAAATCGATAGCAGCGGCTTCTATTTCGCTATCAGGCTGTTGGCGATTGGAAAGTAGCCATGCGTCGAGGTCTTCTTTTTTGAAAAAAAGCTTCTTTCCGCCGGGTTTGTAGTGGGCTATTTTGGCTGAGCTGGTCAATTTGTATAAGTGCGAACTCGAAATGTCGAGGTAAATAACTGCTTCATTGAAGGTTAATATGGTTTTCTGATAGATGGCTTGTGCTTCTATGCGCTTTTCTATGGCTTCTAATTTTTGATATATTTCTGTCATCTTTTGCTTTTTTTTTAATTCGATACAAAAATACATTCGATTGACTGCTCAAAGAAAAAAGTCTTAAGGTAGTATTTAGATAACTTAAGCTTCTTTATGTTTTTGTTGTGAAAAATTGAAAAAAGACCCTAAAATGATACATTTTTTGGTTCTTTTTGTAAAATACTTATTTGAATAGAACTGAATTTCGTTTAAATACACTATCTATTTCGTCTTTCTTTAACAGCTTTTGTGTACTACTCGAATACAAACTGTTTTTTTTCAATAATTTACCTTCTTTTGTGTAAAACAATGCGCTTTTTTCGATGTAGGTACGTTTCAGATGACTGAAATAGGATTGAAAACTTTCGATAACGTACTTAATTTCATTGGTTTGGCACGAGAAATATATCTTTTCGGATTGTTTTGACAAATCCGGTGAAGTCATAACTCTCACAAAATCAGTTACACTTGTTTTGCTTTGATTTAAAAAATCAATTTTATAGTTTAATTCATTTACTGTTTTTTCTAAAAAAAGCGTATTGTCCGATTTATAACCAAAGCTTAATGTTAAGCTTTTTGGTGGCGTTGGTTTGATGCTTTCCGTTTTAATTTTTGGCAATTCCATTTTCATTTTTTCTACGGATTGGGCTATATTCCAATTGATTGCATTTATTCTTTCAGTATCGGTTTTGCCATTTTTTAATAGTGTGTGAGCTGGTTTGTGTAGTTTTTCGAGAATTTCAAAATAGTTTTCGTTGGCGAGCAAATCAGCTTGTTGTTTGTTCATTTTTTCTGGCTCTGATGCTGAAAACGAAGCGAGTAAACGTATGAAAGCCTCAAAAAAAAAAGTTATTTTGTCGGGAAACTTCGTTTTTTTCATTTCGATAAACTGCTCAAAGTTTGCTAAGTAATCAAAATTCTCAAAATCAGGCTCTTTGTTAATATCTTTGGCTAAATTGGCAACTATCTCATGGGTTATGGGTGCTAAGTCCGCTGCAAATTGATGTTTAAAGTTTTCAGGTATTTGTCCTGTTTGGAAATAGGACTTTAATTCTTCAGATTGTTGTTCAAAAAAAGCTTCCGAAAAACCATTTAATTCATTTCTTTCCCAGAATTGTTTTTTCTGCTTTATTTCGTTATTCTGTTCACTTATAATATGTTTCAATAAATAATCCTCTGAGTATTTTGATAAAATGTTGTTTTCAAAGTCCAGTCTGTTTTGTAAACTTTTAGTTGTCCAAACAATTAATCCATTGTTTAAAATTGTGTAAAGAAGAACAGACAAGCTCTGTTTTTGTTTGTCGTCCAGAGTGTTAAAAAAACCTTCTAACAATCTGAAAATAAGATTGGGGTAACGATTTACAAAATCATTGACCGTAAAAAAGTCTTTTGCAAACGGGTTTGTTTCCATATTGAATTTAAATGTTGTTTTTGGGAATTTTTCAAGCGGTAAATATACTGAAAAAAAACAAAACTACGACTTTGTTGAAGATAGTTAGATTGGGAATTGAAGAAAAAACAGGAAAGTAATATAGGAAAGTGAAGGAATAAATCAGGTAACAAAATGGGAAACAAATCGAGTAACAAAAAGCTTTGAAAAAAGTAACAAAATCTGCACTTCTTGGCAGATATTTTCTTTTGTTT
>DZBP01000193.1:0-3855 GCA_022729915.1 Draconibacterium orientale
TAATTAATAATTTTTAAAAAATACACACACCTTTTAAGAAAAGAACTATATTTGTGCAAAAATTTGATACAAAACTGACCGTATATTTGTAATAAACAAACAATTTGATTTTATGAATAAATTAATTGCAACCATTCTACTTGTTTTATTTTCGTGGAGCGTTATTTTTTCACAAGAGGTTTTTTCTGAGAAACTTCATTGGAAAGAGAATACTACAATAACTATCCAAAATGGTGAAATCCAAGCATTTTTGAACTTTGTTGGTGCTACTTACCACCAAGAAAGTTTTTTGCCTGTTTATTTCAATCTGATTGATATAAACCACCTCCGCTCAGAGGGGTACGAATATAAAGTGCAACTGAGTAACTTGGTTTTTGAGGCTATTCCTAAAGCTCAACTTGACCCTGTGGCAAACCTTAATTTGATAAAACAGGAGTTAGAAATCACTAGCAATGAGTATTTTGCCGGCAAAAAACTTTTCTTGCAACTCTCTTTTACGCCCATTAGGCGCAATGCTCAAAACAATCAATACGAAAAGCTTGTTAGCTTTGATTATCAGCTTGTAAAGAGCAATCAAAAACGTACAGCCAAAAAAACAACCAAAAGCTATGCAGCTAACTCGGTGCTCAGTGCCGGAAATTGGTACAAAATAGCGGTAAACCAAACAGGTATTTACAAACTTACTTATGAGCAACTCACTGCTTTGGGCATTTCTAACCTACAAAATGTGCGTGTTTTTGGCAACGGCGAAGGTTTGCTTCCTACTCAAAACGGTTTTAGTAGAATTGATGACCTCAAAGAGCTGAAAATTAAGAAAAACGCTGACCACATTCTCTTTTATGCCAAAGGTCCTACACGCTGGGATTATAACGTTACTTCGCAAATGTATTTGCCTACTTTGCACAAGTTTAGCGAGTATGCTTATTATTTTATTACCTCTGACTACAACTCGGGCTTTGATAACCTAATAAGCAGCGTACCAGCTATTACCGATGCTGCCAGCCAAACGGTGGAACAATTTACCGATTACTATTTTCACGAACGCGAACTCGAAAACTTAATCGAATCCGGTAGCAGTTGGGTGGGAGAGAAGTTCGACAGTCAATTGGAATACGATTTTAATATCAATTTCCCCAATATAGTGAGCAGTAGCGAAATCAAACTCAAAACCATTCTAGCCGCTCGCTCGTTTGCCGTTTCTTCTTATACTGTTTCAATTGATGCCTATACTTCACAAATGTCGGTGCCCGCTACTTCGGTTTCCGAAACGGCTCCTTATGCTCAAACTCTTTCTAAAATTCATACCCTTACTTCAACAGGCACTAGCAATTTGAATTTGAATCTTAAATACATTAAATCGAGTGCTTCGAGCGAAGGTTGGCTCGATAATTTTGTAATCAATGCCAAACGGTCTTTAATTTTTTCGGGTAGTCAAATGCCTTTTCGATATTTAAACCCCGACAAGCAAGAACTAGTTTGCGAACTGATAGTAGGCAATACAACCGAAACTATGGTGGTTTGGAATGTAACCGATATGCACAATGTTCAATCGATTCCACTCACATTCAATGGTGGGAAATCGTATTTCAAACAAAAAGACAACAAGAATTTAGAATTTGTAGTGTTTAATAATTCCTCTTTTCTTACTCCTATTACTCATGGCACAGGACTTGGAAAGGTAGAAAATCAGAACTTACACGCTCTTCCACAGACCGATTACCTTATCATAGCCAATCCAAAGTTTTATGCGCAAGCCACTGACTTGAAAAACTACTACGAACAAACAACCAATTTGCACGTAACGTTGGTAAAACCCGAACAAATATACAACGAGTTTTCATCGGGTGCCATTGATGTTTCTGCGCTAAGAGATTTTGTACGAATGTTTTACAAGCGTTCTGAAACTCTCGGCAAGCTACCACGTTATTTGTTGCTTTTCGGAAACGGTTCTTACGACAATGCGGGCAGAGTGGCTGGCGATAGAAATTCAAATTACATACTAACATACCAATCGGAGAACTCCGTTTCGCCTACCAGTTCGTTTGTTTCTGATGATTTCTTTGGACTTTTAGACGACAACGAAGGCGATTATACCGGATTGTTGGATATTGGAATTGGTCGCTTTCCGGTGGAAACGACCGAACAGGCTAACCTTTTGGTCAATAAAACGAAGCACTACAATAACAAAGCGTCTTTCGGTATTTGGCAAAACAATGTAACGTTTGTAGCCGATGATGGCGACGACAACAACGGAAACATTCACTTAAACCATGGCGAGGGCTTGTCGGACAAAGTGAGGCAAACTCACCCCGAATACAACATCACAAAACTTTATATTGGTGCCTACAATCAAGAGAATACTGTTGGAGGTTCTATCGCTGCCGGCATCAATCAAGGAGTGGAAGATGCCATGAACAAAGGCACGCTTATTTTCAACTACAACGGGCACGGCAACGAGTCCACACTGGCACACGAAAAAGTGATTGACATTGGAATCATTCGCGCGTGGAAAAACAAAGACAAGCTCACGCTCTTTATGACTGCTACTTGCGAGTTCTCTCGCTTCGACGATTGGGAAATAGTTACTGCCGGCGAAGAAATTCTCTTGAACCCCGATGGTGGCGGAGTAGCCTTGTTCTCAACTACTCGCTTGGTGTATGCTTCGCCAAACTATACGCTCAATAATAAATTCTACGATTTTATTTTTGAGAAAGATGCCAATAATGAACAATACCGCTTAGGTGAAGTGATGCAACATACCAAAAACACATCGGGTTCGGGTATCAATAAACTCAACTTCACGCTCTTAGGCGACCCTGCTTTGCAAATTGCTATTCCTCAATACAAAGTAATTACCCATACCATTAATGAAAAACCTATCGGCGGCGACACACTCAAAGCTGCCGAAGAAATTAGAATTGCTGGCGAAATAGTAAACTCTCAAAACCTTAAAATGACTGGCTTAAACGGTACGCTTAGCCTTACGGTGTATGATAAATTTATGACACAGCAAACTCTTGGGCAAGATGGCGCACCCATAGTAGATTTTGAAGCGCAAAAAAATGTTTTGTACAACGGTACGGCAACCGTTAAGAATGGCGAATTTTCTATTGCTTTTATTGTTCCCAAAGACATTTCGTACAAGTATGGATTTGGTAAGTTGAGTTATTATGCCCTTTTCGACGATTTTCCGGCTACCGGATACAATAGCCAAATTGTAATTGGTGGTTTTTCCGAAAATCCGGTTACAAACAACGATGGCATTGATTTAGAATTGTATATGAACGATTCTACTTTTGTTTCAGGTGGCATAACCAACCAAAACCCCAAATTGCTTGTGTACATCAATTCCAACATTGGAATCAATACCGTTGGCAACGGTATAGGGCACGACATTACGGCGGTGCTTGATGATGATACTCGCAACAGCTTTATTCTGAATGATTTCTATCAATCGGAAAAAGATACTTACAAAAAAGGCAAAATAGATTATCCATTCACAAACGTAGCTGCCGGAAACCACGTGTTAAACCTCAAAGTGTGGGACGTTTTGAACAACTCTACTACTGCCGACATCGAATTTTTGGTTGTCGAAGAAAAGGAATTGACTATCGACAAGTTGTTTAACTATCCCAATCCGTTTACCAACAACACATGGTTTTATTTTACACACAACCAAGCAGGTACAAACCTCGATGTGTCCATTCAAATATTTACCGTTTCGGGCAAACTGGTTAAAAGCATAGAGCAAACCATCAATGTAGAAAGCTACTTATCGGAAGGCATCTTCTGGGACGGACTCGATGACTTTGGCGACAAAATAGGACGCGGAGTTTACTTTTACAAACTCAACGT
>DZBP01000193.1:3955-5767 GCA_022729915.1 Draconibacterium orientale
GTTTTAATTTCGAGCCTTTCATCGGGTGAATGCGCACCTTTTATGGTAGGACCAAACGAAACCATATCCAAGTAAGGATATTTTTCGAGAAACAGTCCACATTCCAATCCTGCATGAATGGCTTTTACTTTGGGTATATTCCCAAAAAGACTGTTGTAGCTTTGGCTGGCAATGGCTAATATCTCAGAGTTTTTATTAGGTTGCCAACCCGGATATCCTGTATTACTTTTCACTTTGGCATCGGCTAATTTAAAAACCGATTGCACCATATTTACTATGTTTGCTTTAGCCGATTCTACCGAACTGCGTTGGCTTGTAGTTACTACCACGGCATTATTTTCGACAAATTTAACCGAAGCCAAATTGGTAGAAGTTTCCACTAACTCAGGAATCGAATCGCTGTAACGCATAGCTCCGTGCGGGCACGCATACAACGAAAGCAACAGTTTTCGGCGCGATTCCTTATCCATTGCTGTTTTGGGCAGCTTTATTTCTTGGCAACTTACTTTTACATCGGGAGCCTTTTCGCCTAGCTCATTTCTTACCGTTTGTGTAAATTCCGCTGCAAGCTCTTCTACTATTTCCTTCTTCTTCGACGAGATTACAATATCAGCAAAGGCTTCGCGTGGAATGGCATTGCGCAAATTACCACCATCGATGAGCGAAAGTTTATATTCTATTCTGTTTATCAATTCATACAAAAAGCGATTCAATATTTTAATGGAATTGCCCAAACCTTTGTTAATGTCATCGCCCGAATGTCCTCCTTTTAAACCGCTTACGGTAATTCGGAAAGCTTCGCCTTTTTTTAATTTTTCTTCTTCGTAGGTAAAAGTAGCAATTGTATCTTTACCTCCGGCACAACCAATGTACAATTCGCCTTCATCTTCAGAATCGAGGTTTAGTAAAATCTTCGAATTTATAAAACCTTCTTCCAAATTAAAAGCACCCGTCATACCTGCTTCTTCATCTGTTGTAAATAAGCATTCAATGGGTCCGTGTTTCAAATTGTTAGATGCCAAAATAGCCAATTGTGTAGCAATTCCTATTCCATCGTCAGCTCCAAGTGTTGTCCCTTTGGCTTTTACCCAACCCTCTTCAATGTAAGTTTGAATGGGGTCAGTTTCAAAATTGTGAGCAATACTTTCGTTCTTTTCGCACACCATATCGAGGTGGCTTTGCAAAACGATTGATTTTTTATTCTCAAAACCAGCAGTTGCAGGTTTTCTTATTACAACGTTGCCTGTAATGTCCTTCTTAGCTTCGAGGTTATATTTCTTGGCAAAAGTGAGCAAATATGCAATCATTTTGTCTTCTTTCTTCGAGGGACGAGGAATTTTGGTTATATCATCAAAAAATTCCCATACAAGTTTTGGCTCAAGTTCTCTTAACGTCATTACTGTATTGATTTTTGTCTTTTTCTTAAATTTATAATTGTGTTTTTTTCTTGAAAGTTTAATGTTTCAAATATACATCTTTTTTCCCAAACCTCAAAAAAAAAGATTTGCTTACAAATAATTGTTAATTAGGAATTAATAATTAACAATTAATAATTAACAATTAATAATTAATAATTAATAATTAATAATTAACAATTAATAATTAATAATTCCTAATTCTATTATTGGTGTTGAGGTCTTAGTAAATCGTTAATTGTTTTAACCGGATTGAAGGTTTCGATTGGAACTTCTAAGAAAATAGTAATCCAATCGGACATAGCTCCATTCCAAAGACCCGGAAGCTCTTGAGCTTTAAGGGTTTTACCGTCTTGCGATTTTTCAGAAATAAATCCGGTTTCCATATCTCTAAAAT
>DZBP01000194.1 GCA_022729915.1 Draconibacterium orientale
CACAAAATACCTTAGAAAAAGCGATACAAAGTATTATAAATCAAACGTTTTCTGATTTCGAATTACTACTCATAAACAATAATTCGACTGATAGTAGCAAAGAAATAGCGTTTTATTACGAAAAAAAGTACCCACAAATTAGACTTTTTAATGAAAAAAAACAAGGTGTTGTGTTTGCGTCTAAACTTGGTTTGGATTTTGCTAAAGGCAAATACATTGCACGAATGGACTCTGACGATGTAGCTCACCATGAAAGACTGTTATTGCAGTCAAATTTTTTAAATCAAAATATTAATATACAAGCTGTTAGCAGTTTAGTTAGCTACTTTTCCGAGTCAAAAAATACACTTGGATTTGAACGATTCGTTAATTGGTCTAACTCCATTCAAAACACTGAAGAAATTTGGCTAAATAGGTTTGTGGAATTTCCTTTAGTAAACCCAACACTCATGTTTAGACGCGAAATTGCAGAAAAATTTGGGTTTTACAAAAGCGGAAACTTTCCAGAAGATTACGAAATGTTTCTGCGCTGGGCTGAGAACGGTGTTAAATTTGCAAAAATTAAAGAAATACTTTTGCAATGGAATGACTCAACAACTAGATTAACCAGAACTGACAAAATTTATTCTACCGAATATTTTTATCAAATAAAAATATATTACTTAACAAATTGGCTTAAAAAAAACGGGCATTTTAACATTGCAGTTTGGGGAGCAGGAAGAAAAACCAGACAACGTTGTCAATTAATTGAAAATTATGGTATTACAATAGATTTTTATATTGATATTATAGAAAACAAAACGGACAAAAAAAAATGTATACACTTTTCTGAAATACCCGAAGCGGGTAAAATATTCATCGTTTCATTTGTAGCCATTGAAACTGCCAGAAACAATATTGTTCATTTTCTCAAATCACGCAATTACGAAGTTGAAAAGCATTACATTCTTGCAGGTTAGTATTATTTTATGCAACAATGCTATTTTATTTGAAGCAAATATTTATGTAATTAAATAAATATAAAGCACTTGACCAAGTTAAATATACAATTAATTTTAGTTCACACTATTAAAAAAAGCAAAATAAACAATTTTTATTATCTATTTTGCTTTCAAATAAACCCAAACGAGCACTAATCTGTATAAACAACTCTAAAACCTAAGTTATCTTTCTTACTTTCAGGCACATCTCTATCCCTATTTGTAATTCGGCATCGATACGAATCGCTATCCCAGCCGCCACCGCGAATTACTCTATAATTTCCTCCTGCAATGGCTTCAGAACTTACGTCGCCACCTTTTTCGTTGTATTTCCAAGAATAACTATCCTTGCACCACTCCCAAACATTCCCGCTCATATCACTAATACCCAATTCATTAGCTTTTTTCATACCTACAGGCTGAGCCGACGAACCATAAGTAGTTTCATAATACCACGCTGCCGAATCGAGGTAATTGCTTCCACTAAAACGAAAGGTTTTAGACAGATTTCCACCTTTTGCAGCATATTCCCACTCAGCTTCGGAGGGCAAGCGATATTTTTTTCCACTTTTGCGCGAAAGCCAAAGCGCATAAGCACCTGCATCTTTCCAAGAAACATTAACTATCGGTAAATCAACATTATCGCCCCACATGGGAACTTCTGGTTTAGGCCAGCCAGACTCATTGCAAAATTCATAATATTGAGCTACCGTTATCTCTGTTTTACTAATATAAAATGCTGATAGGTTTACTTGATGAGCCGGCTTTTCGTCATTTTCACCATCTTGGCTTCCCATTGTAAACACACCTCCTTCTACAAGTATCATTTTAGGATCTTTTGCAGTTTGTGCAAATAAAGGCACAAAGCTGGTAACTAACAAAAAGATAGCAATAAATTTAATTATTTTCATATTTTTTAAAATTAAAATATAATAGTACAAATAAAGCTTATTTTAAATTAAATCTTTTATAAATAAATGCTTTAATATTTATATAAAAAAAACTTACTTAATTCTTAAATCAATTATTTTTTCATTTTTAAAGTGGAATTTGAATTTTGTAATATTATAAACGAAAAAAGAGTAATAAATAATACAAAAACTTCAAATTTTATACACAAAACAAATGCAATAAATCATAAGCTACTTAAATTCAACTATTTTAAATTCAGTACGCCTATTCAATGCTTTTCCTTCTTCGGTCGCATTGTTTGCTATTGGCACTTGAAATCCATATCCTTTATAAACCATACGTTCTTTGTCTATTCCTCTATTTATCAGATAATTATAAACAGATTTTGCTCTATTTTCCGATAGTTCTAAATTGTATTTTTCAGTTCCTTCATTGTCGGTATGTCCTCTAATTTCAACTTTTGCAATCGATTGATTTTCAGATAAAAGTTTAAATAATTTATCTAGTTCAAAATTCGATTTATCGAGCAATTCATACGAAGCTGTTTTGAAAAAAATATTTCTCAATATTATAGTTTCACCAATTTTAATGGGTTGTAATTCAACAGTTAAAACTAATGGTGAAAGTGAATTTTTATCTTCTTGAAGTAAAAAATTTGAAGAATAAAACAAATAATTGGAACGCTGAACATTGAGCAAATAGTTACAATTTATTGGTAAAGATATGAAGAAATCACCGTTGTAAGCATTTGAGTATGAAGATATTATTTCTTTACTGGATTTCTCATCAATAAAAGAAAATTTTGCTTGAAGCGGCTTTTTGGTTTGAGCATCAATCACTTTTCCTTTGATGTATTTTACCGGAATAGGTCGTATGATTTGTGGTAATTCAAAAGTATAAATATCTAAATTATTAGATAACTCGCGATTAGACGAAAAGTATGCCAAATTCCCACGCGAATTGGTAATCAATCCTATTTCGTTACCAAAAGTATTGATTGGATATCCCATGTTTAGAGGAGTTCGCCACTTTCCATCTTCATTTTTTCGGCTCAAAAATAAATCCAATCCTCCCATACCTTGCCAATTATCTGACGAAAAATAGAGAGTTTGGTTATCGGGATGAATGAATGGCGACATTTCGTCTCCCGTTGTGTTGATGCTATCGCCTAAATTCTGTGGCTTCTCCCAATTTCCGGTTTCTAAATTTAGCTTGCTTACCCAAATATCTTGCCCACCAAAACCACCTTTTCGGTTCGAGGCAAAATAAAGTTCTGTTCCGTCTGACGAAATTGAGGGTTGAGCGTCCCAAGATTCTGAATTTAAAAAACCCGGTAATTTCGCAGCTTCAGACCAGGTATTTCCTTGCTTAACGGAATAATAAATATCACAGCATTTTTCCAAACCATCGGGGCAAGTGCAACGGGTAAAAAACAAAATTCGTCCGTCTGCCGAAACTGAGCAAGCACCTTCATTTCCTAAAGTAGTTAGCGGAGGAGGCAAAGCTTTTGATTTTGTCCAATTGCACGAGGTCGAATCTGTAAAAGATACAGATTCGTTATAGCTTACATACAAGTCTTCTCGATAATTGCTAATAGCTTGATTGTCTGGAATTCTAACGGTTGTGAACAATTGGCTTTCATCAACAGTAAGTGAGGGCCAGTAATCGTTAAATTGAGTATTTACTGAATTTCCTAAATTATGTGGGCTAAAAGCTACAGGGTTTAATACTTGAAAGTTGCCAAAAATTGCTGCTTTTTTGATACGTTCTGCTTTTATTTTTAAATTTTCGGATTGTTTTTCGAAAGATAAAAACTCAATACAATTTTTTAATGCTTCTGAATATTTTCCGTATCTGAGTTGCAACTCGGCTAGAAAAATAAAACCTTTTGGAAAAAAATTTCTGTCTATGGCTAACGCATTTTCAAAAGCTTGCATTTCAGACTCATATTTTTTTAGAGAATGAAAAATTTCGGCTTGCAGTAAAAAAGCTTCTATAAATTTATTATCATCATTAATTGCTTCATTTACAAGCTTCAAAGCTTCGTCGTAATGAGATTGTTTAAACTCATAACTCGCTTTTTCATAATTTTTAATGGCTTTACGCGATGCACTTGTATATTGCTGCGAAAACATTGATAACGAGAGCAATAACAATAAAAAAGCAATTAACAGAATTTTATTCATACCAAAACTTGCAATTACATTTATTTGTAACAATTGCATGCAAGATACAAAAAAACAACCGAACAGAAAAATTTAAGCAAAAATATGAGTTGTTTTTTTATATAAAACAAGAAACCTTCTAAATATCAATTATTTATCAAAAGTTTACTGTTCTATATATGTAGCTACTAATCAATGCAAAAATTTTAGTATTTTCTAAAAACCTAAATGCCTAAGGTATTTTCATAAATTTATGAGCTTGAATAGAAATTGACCATTTAGTATTTTGTTTTACATACTCAACCACTTTTTGAGTCAATACGCTTTGTCTGCTCCATTCGGGTTGCAAATAAAGTTTACAGTTTTGATTTACTTGTTTGGCACATTCTTCAGCCCATTCAAAATCTTCCTCGTCAAAAATAATGACTTTCAGTTCGTTAGCCAATTTGAAGATTGTTTTTTCTGGCGGTTGTTGCTTTTTAGGCGACAAGCAAATCCAGTCCCATTCGCCTGTAAGCGGGTAAGCACCTGATGTTTCGATGTGCAAATCAATATTGCGCTCTGTGAGTTCGTTGCATAGTGGCATTAAATTGTATGAGGTTGGTTCTCCACCAGTTACTACTATAACACCAGCACCTGAACGTTCTGCACTTTCGGCTATACGCTCTACTTTTGCCAATTTATGCTTATCTGCACGCCACGAAATTTTTGTATCGCACCAATTGCAAGCTATATCACAGCCACCAAGTCGGATAAAATATGCCGGCTTACCCATGTGATAACCTTCGCCTTGAACGGTATAAAATTCTTCAATTAATGGCAGCTTTAAGCCATTTTCAAAAATATCTTCCTTCATTTTTGTTTTAAAAAAGTTAACCTAATTTTTAAATCAGAGTATTAAATAACTAATTTTGAATTTTATTTTAGAAATTTTTCTTTTTGTCTATTTTGTTATCAATAAAAAAGCGGGCAAAAGTAATTTTTTTTTAGATAAAAAATATAAAAATTCGTACTTTTGTGAAAAAGTTTATATTTTTTTTAGAAAACGATTAAGCTTTGTTTTATTTCTTTACATTTTGTCTTTAATTTAAAATATTTATAATTATCAACAAATCAATACATTAATAGTAATATATACTAAAAAAATCAAATTTTATTATTGCTTTTTGCAAACATTTTTAGGAAAAAATAGAAAACTAGAATGATTACAATTTTATAATTTATTAAACATCACAAAGATAAGTCTATTTTTTTAATTACTAAAATGATATTTCAAAATTAACATCTTTTTGTAAAATTTATGAAAATATTCCAGTTTACTTCTATTTTTCGTGTAGTAAGCAATCTTGATTGATTTGAAAATTTAATTTGTCAAGTGCATGAATATTAATTAAGAATAAAAAATGTTTGCACATTAAAAGTTGCACTTGAGCTTTAAAAAAAACAAATTTATTCAATCATTTTAACGTAATAAGCACAAGTGCTTAAAACCATTTTGCAATCAAATTCATTTTAAGCACTTGACGGAAAGAAACATACAATTTAATTTGGTGCATTGCTTAGGTAAAAATGCGGATTGTGTAAGTTTTTATTAATTTTAAAAATTTTAAAATTTATCAGAAATCTAATCTTGCACTCATAATTAGTGCTTGAAAGAAAACTATACACTTCTAGCTTTTGCCCCTAAATCC
>DZBP01000041.1 GCA_022729915.1 Draconibacterium orientale
CCCAAAAAGAGCTACTTCCAAAATTAGAAGAAGCCGAAAAACAAAAAGAAGAAGCCGAAAAACAAAAAGAAGAAGCGCAACAAAAATTAGTACAATTA
This sequence comes from Draconibacterium orientale, assembly GCA_022729915.1. Lineage (GTDB taxonomy): Bacteria > Bacteroidota > Bacteroidia > Bacteroidales > JAIFNL01 > JAIFNL01. The sequence goes on from DZBP01000041.1 coordinate 99, forward strand.
ATGCTTCAATTTGGTAAAAGCATGGAACAAATTGAAGAAGAAACCAAATTATCAAAAGCTGAAATTGAAAAAATAATTCAGGCTTCTGCTGCAAAAAAATAACAAATGAAAACTATTGACGAAGAAATAAAAGGTCGCTTTCGTAACGAATATCATAAAGGAATAATCAATATGACTTATACTTTAAACCAATTAAAGTATCAATTTTTACAACATTTAAAAAAACACGGATTAACTGAACCTCAGTATAATGTGTTACGCGTTTTGAGAGGATTTAGAAATGAAGGAGCTGTTTCAATCGGCTTTTTGAAAGAGCGAATGCTTGACAAAAATTCAGATATTAGTCGAATTATTGATAAACTGACAGATAAAGAGCTTGTTAGTAGAAAAAAACACGAAGCCGACAGACGCCAAAAAGACATTGAAATAACCGAAAAAGGCATCGAGCTAATTGCGGATATGTCTGATTGTGAAATCAAAGCAGATACTTTGTTAGATAATTTAACACCCGAAGAAATTGAACAGTTCAATTTTTTACTCGATAAAGTAAGAATCAACAAAATATAATTTTTTTTACGAAAGAAAATAAATTCTCAATTATTTTTTTATCTTTGTGCAAACGAAACTTATTAACATTATATACTATCACTTTTTATTATAAAAAAATTGAGTACAATACTTTCCATATCAGATTTTTTAAAAAAATCGGAACATATTCCCATAATTGATGTACGTTCTCCTGCTGAGTTTGAGGCTGGGCATATAGTTGGAGCTATCAATTTGCCAATTTTTAGTAATGAAGAACGTGCAAAAGTAGGAACTTTGTACAAGCAAAAAGGCAAAAATGAAGCTGTTATTTTAGGTTTAGAAATTGTGGGTACAAAACTTGCAGAATTTTCGAGAACAGCACTTAGCGTTGCAAAACAAAATCAGTTATTAGTTTATTGTTGGCGTGGAGGTATGCGTAGCGCTTCTATGGCTTGGCTTTTTGAAAAAGTAGGAATTGAAACTTTTACTTTATATGGCGGTTATAAAACCTATAGAAACCATATAATTGAAACTTTTGACAAAATTAAAAAGCTTGTAGTTCTTGGTGGTTACACTGGCTCAGGCAAAACAGAAATTTTAGAAGAAATAAAAGAATGTGGTGAGCAAGTTCTTAATTTAGAACAAATTGCACATCATAAAGGTTCAACATTTGGTGCACTTGGCGAGCTCGAAAATCAACCTTCTAGCGAGCATTTTGCAAATTTACTTTTTCACGAATTGCAAAAATTTGATTTACACAAACCCATTTGGGTGGAAGACGAAAGCAAGCGCATTGGAACAATTCATCTACCTGATAATTTTTTCGAAAATCTTAGAACTTCCTTTTTGATTAAACTAAATGTTGAGTTGAATTACAGAATTGAAAGATTAATAAATGATTATGGAAATTTTAAAAAAACGGAATTGATAAATGCAATTCATAGAATTTCAAAACGACTAGGCGATAAAAATTCAAATTTGGCTATTGAAGCCATCAATTCTGGCAATTTGGCAGATGCAGTTGTAATTAGTTTGAACTATTATGACAAAACATACGGCTTTGGTTTATCAAAAAGAAATGCTGAATTTATTAAAGAAATTCAGCTTATTTCAAAAGAAAAAGAAAATTTTGCAAAACAAATCATTCAATTTTACTACAAAGAATGTTTGTAAAGTGAATACAATCAAGAAAATACAAATTAATTTGTTAGATTCAAAAAAAATATATAACTTGTAAATAATTTTTCCAAAACTCTGAAAAATAAAAAATATTAACTTCTAAAAAAAACAAAAAGAAATTATTATGAGCGAAAAAATAGCAATCGAAACCTTTGGAAACATCACTAAAGAAGAAAACATTGTATCTTTAGAAAACAATATTCGCAAAGGAAGCTTTGTGGTTGAGCAAATTGAAGCTTATCCAGGCTACCATCATGCCGACCCTTTCAAAACTGAAATGGGACATATTTTTTTAATACTCGAATCGCCCATTGAGGTAATGGATTTGATGCGATTATCAAAAAAAGTGGAAAAACTTTTTGAAACAAAGTTTGATGCTGTTGTGGGGCAATTGATTTTCGACAATAAAACTTATCCTTGCATTAGAGTTAGAAATCTTAAGAATTATCAGCAAATTGAAGAGCTTCAAATGTGGTTCTTCGATGCCGGAATCCGTTTTGCTAAGGGCAGAAAAATCAAAACTACTGCTTTAATAAAACTGAAAAAGCCTTTTTATATTGAGCAAGTTGCCGAAAATATTTATCATGATATGAATGATTTAAAGCATTGGTATTTAGCAGTAGAAACCGAAATGCCTTGGACTTTGTTCAAGAAAATTACTCAGTTGGTAAAAAACAATTTACCCGAATTAAATTTTGATGCTGCCACTAGCGGTATTTATCGCAAATTTGGTTTTATTGATGCCGTTCGCATATATACTACTGAAACCGACATTGAAAAATTACAAAAAATATTAGATACATACAACATGGTTTGTAAAAAATTTGCTTAACATAAATTTTGGTGTTTTAATGTTTAAGAATATTAAACTAAAATTTTGTTGAGTGCAATTATTTAAATGGTTAGTATATTGTTATATAATTGAACATTAAAATGTGGAATAAAGTAATGAGTTATTCAAACTTTTTGAAGATACGTGCATTAAATTATTCCACATGAATTTTTTTTTAATATGAGAAGTATAAAAATTGTAGTTGTATTTGCTTTTTCCATTTTAAGTTTTTCGGTATTTGCTCAAAGTCTGAACTTTCCTTTGCAAGGAAATTTCAATAGAATGCTCGAAGGCGAAATAAATAAATCGGAAGAAATAGTTCACTCTAGTTTTTTTCCATTAAATCAGCATTTTACAACCGATTTAAAAACCGATTCGCTTTTGTATGGCTACCAGCGCGATTCGGTTTTTATTGCTGCTCGGAAATGGAAATGGATTTGGAAAAAGTTGAGAACCGACAATCTACTCGATGTTAAAGCAAAAGATTATCGTATCGTAATTAATCCTTTGTATCACTTTTCGTTAGATAGAGATTTAAGTTCTGATGCATGGCTCAACGATAAGTTGTTTAGTGTAAATACACGTGGAGTTCAAATTTACGGAAATATTGGAAAAACCATTTCATTTTATAGCGATTTTTATGAAAATCAGGCTTATTTTGTAAATTATCTCGATGTATTTGCTCGTCAGTATTGGGTAGTGCCGGGACAAGGTGCTCGCAAAAACTTTGGAGCTGCAGGGCACGATTATGCTATTGCTTCGGGTTATTTTTCTTTTTCGCCCGCCAGTTTTATTAATATTCAATTGGGGCATGGAAAGAATTTTATAGGCAATGGCTACCGCTCGCTTTTACTTTCAGACAACGCAACAGTTTACCCTTATCTGAAATTTAATCTAGAGTTTGGTAAATTTCAATATATCTCGTTATTTACACAAAATCAGGCTCATTATACAAATTTTCTGGATTATAGATATCGAACAGGAGGTTCTTACAATTATTTTTCATTTATTCCAAATTCACGAATCGAATTGTCTGTTTTTGAGGGACTTATTTCCGTTCTTTCAGATTCTACTTCGATAACTCATTACACTGTTAATTATTTTAATCCAATTATTTTTACAAGAGCGGCTCAATATGGTTTGAGCAACGAAAATAATGTAATTTTGGGTTTAAATGCACGAATTAAAATAAGCAAGCAAATTCAAATTTATGGTCAATTTATGCTCGATGATTTGAAAAATTCAAAAGAAAGTACTGCTAAAAATGCACGTTGGGGTTCGCAAATTGGATTAAAATTTTTTAATGCATTCAGCAAAATTAAAGCTTTAGATAAGCATAAATTATACCTTCAAGCAGAGTATAATAGTGTGAAACCATTTTCATACAGCAGCCATCATGCGTGGCAAAACTATTCGCATTTAAACCAAGCTTTAGCTCACCCTTTAGGTGCAAATTTTTCAGAATTTATAGGAATTTTAGAATATCGTTTGGGCGATTTTAGCCTTGAATTGAACTATTTAAGAGCAAAAAAAGGCTTAAGTACTGTAAATTTGAATTTTGGAGATGATATTTTCCTACTCAATAACTTTGATGTGTCGTTGCTCGACGCTGATTTTGGTGGTAAGGTAGGTCAAGGTTTAAATACAACAATAGAAAATAAAAAGTTAAAAGTTTCGTTTTTACTAAACCCAAAAGTAAATATGAAAATTTTTATCGAATTTAATAAACGAACATTATCAAATACTTCAATTCAAACGAATTCATCATATATTTCATTGGGATTAAAAACAGATTTACGAAATTTTTATTACGATTTTTAATTTTGCAAACTCAAAAACAAAAAATTAAATTCATTCTTTTTATTTCAGCCATCTTAATCGGAGCCTTTTCAATTTATTTTACGAATAGGCTAATGAAGGAGTTACGAGCCGAAGAAATGAAAAAGATTGCTATTTGGGCAAAAGCATTTCAGGAACTTCAAAATGCGAATTTTGACCAAGACATAAGCCTACTCGAAAATATTCTTTCCGACAATACTACTGTGCCTGTAATTTTAGTAAATGGAAATGGGGAAATAATCTCAACATTAAATATCGATTCGTCTAAAGTGCAGGACAAAAGGTTTTTAGGCGATTTACTTGAAGAGATGAATGAAGAATATAAACCTATAGAAATCAATCTACCCGGAAATCAAAAAAACTATGTTTATTATAAAGAATCTACTTTATTGACTAAACTTTTTTATTATCCATTGGTTCAAGTAGCCATTATTGCATTATTTATTCTTGTAGCCTATTTGGCTTTTAGCGCATCGCGTAGAGCAGAGCAGGATAGAGTTTGGGTGGGCATGTCGCGCGAAACTGCTCATCAGCTTGGAACGCCCATTTCTTCATTACTAGCTTGGATTGAGCTTTTGAAATTAAAAACTTACAACGAAAGTTTGCTTCAAGAAGTAGAAAAAGATGTTTTGCGCTTAAAAAAAATTAGTCAGCGTTTTTCAAAAATAGGTTCAAAACCCGAACTTCAATTAACAGACCTAAATCAAGTAATAGAAGATATGGTTGAATATTTGAAATTGCGTTCGCCTCGCAAAATTATTTACTCATTTGTACCTAACGACGACGATGAAATTTTTGCACCAATAAACGTAGAACTTTTTGAATGGGTAATCGAAAATTTATGCAAAAATGCAATTGACGCCATGCAGGGACAAGGAAATATAGATATTAGCATTACAAATCATATTCAAATAGTTTATATTGACATTTCGGATTCAGGAAAAGGAATTGCAAAGCGAAAATATAAAACCGTTTTTCAGCCAGGATATACTACTAAAAAAAGAGGGTGGGGGTTAGGTTTATCTCTGGCAAAGCGTATTATTGAAGAGTATCACAGAGGAAGTATTTTTGTGAAAGAATCTGAACTAAATAAAGGCACTACGTTTAGAATTGTGCTAAATAAACTTCAAACGTTAAAAAAATAAGATTGATATAGATTGTTTTTGATAGGGTACATTTTATTATTTGTAAGCCGAAATTACAAAATTTCATTCAGATTTAGTTAATGTAAAGTTTCTATCATTTTATTATTTTATAATTTTTATACTAAAAAGGTCTGTGATTGGTAAGTTTTTCATAATAAAATAAAACTTTATTTTTAAATTTTAAGTTTCTTTTGTTGATGTCGAGTTCTATTTTCCAATTTTTGCGGGCTATACGAGCTTGCATAACTTTGGGGTGTGTGCCTTTGAATAGGGCAACGGAATATTTGTTGGTGAAATCGAAAACTTGGGCATTGCTCGCTTTTTTTTCGAGTGTTTTGTCGTCGTTCCAGAATTTACTAACGTCGGTAGTTTTGCGAAGCATGGTTATTGGGTCTTTTACCCAGCCATAATGAAAAATTTCGGCATCGATGTGCACTACTTTTAGTTTTTGGTTGTTTTTTCTAAATCCTTGAGCATCAAGCCACGAGCGAATGGTTTTGTCGTTTTTTATAATTCTAATTTCTCGTCGATACCAACCGCGTTCGTCGCCTATGTAGTCGTAATTGCCATAAAAATGTACATAATTGAAGAGCAAACCTTCTACTTTGTCGTTTTGGGCGTGTTTTTGCATTTCATGTTGAATAGTAGTTAGGTATTTTTCGTGCACCACTTCGTCTGCTTGAATGTAAAATGCCCAAGTATATTCAGGTGCTATCAAGTCGAATGCTTTGTTTGTTTCTACAGCAAGCACTTGACCACCAGTTCGTAAATTATCGTCCCAAATGCTTTGATGAATTTCAATTTTGTCTGATTTGATGGATTGCATCAATTCGAGTGTAGCATCATCTGAGTTTCCAACCAATACAATAAATTTATCGCAAATGGGTAATATCGACTCTATGGCTTCAATTACCGGAAAGTCATATTTAATTGTATTTCTGATGATTGTAAATCCACAAACTTTCATTTTGTTATGCTTTGTTAATTGTGTTTATTTTGATATTTTTTACTCACTCAAAAACATTTTGCGTTGTTTGTAATCGATAATGGCGTTGTGTTCTAATAAAAAATCGCCGCCTAGCAGTCCCCAAATTTTGGGTTTGCCGAGTGCTTCGTACAAATTGTTCACGTTGCTTAAATCAATATAGGCAACATAAAAATTGGTTGTTTCAAAATTACCAATATTCAATTTTTGCAATACTCCAAAGTTAAAGTCTATTTTTCCGGGACCTACGCCAACAGATACAACACTTTCGCCTTCTAAACCAAGTTGTTTTTTTTGTTCGGGAGTCAATTTTTCTATTAGAGATTGATTTATCTCCTCGTTGAGTTCCTCTGGGCTTATGGGTTGAAGCAGATGTTGTGTTAAATCTTTGTCCAATACCGTTTTAGATGCGCCAGTATCAATAATAAACAAGCCATTTTCGGTGTCATTGAGTGTTACATCTACCGTTATGTGGCAGCCGTCGCCGTCGATAAAGTCAATATCTATTGGAATTTCAATCATTGAATCTGTTTTTTTTGAGATTGTGTAGAATTTGTATATTTTTTTATATCGAAAAAGAACAAAAATGGTGCATTGAATTTTTTTAAAAGAATATTCAATGCACCAAATGTTAAAAAAAAAGTTAGTTCTATTATTGTGTATATCGATTGATATGAAAATTTTCAAACACAAAAACTAACTTTTTTTATTTCTAAATGTGATTAAATCAGAAAACTATAAAATTATATAATATTCATATCATCAAGCACTTTCATAACGCCTTTTACAGCCACAGCCGATTCGTTCAAAAGTTTCTTTTCTTCGTCGTTCAAATCAACTTCGATGATTCTTTCAATACCGTTTTTACCAAGAATTACAGGCACACCTAAGTAAATATTGTCCAAACCATATTCGCCATTTAACAATGAACAAACAGGGAACACACGTCTTTGGTCTTTTACAATGGCTTCCACCATTTGAGCAGCTGCTGCACCTGGTGCGTACCAAGCCGAAGTGCCCATTAATTTAACCAATTCGCCGCCGCCATTTTTGGTGCGCTCGATGATTGGGTCAAGTTTTTCTTTTGTAATAAGCTCAGTTACAGGAATTCCGGCAACAGTTGTGTAACGTGGTAGTGGCACCATCGTATCACCGTGTCCGCCCATCAACAAAGCTTGAATGTCTTTTGGCGATACATTAAGTTCTTCGGCAAGGAAAGCACGATAACGGGCTGTATCCAAAATACCAGCCATTCCAAATACTTTTTTAGAATCCACTTTTGCAGTTAAATAAGCAGCATAAGTCATTACATCGAGTGGATTTGAAACTACAATAATAATGGCATTGGGCGAGTATTTGATTACATTTTCTGTTACTGATTTTACAATGCCGGCGTTGATCGAAATAAGGTCATCACGACTCATGCCCGGTTTGCGAGGTAAACCTGATGTAATTACTACCACTTCTGAATCGGCAGTATCTTCGTATTTATTGGTTACACCTACCGAACGGCTGTCGTAATTTAAAATGGGTGCAGTTTGCCAAATATCTAAGGCTTTTCCTTCGGCTGTTCCTTCTTTGATATCGAGCAATACCACTTGGTTGGCTATCTCTCTTTGTGCCAACACATTTGCACACGTTGCGCCTACGTTTCCGGCACCAATTACTGTTACTTTCATAGCGTTTTTGTTTTATTTTGTTATATTTTTTTCTTTAAAAAGAAATAAAATGTTTTATTTTTAATGCAGCTAATTTAAAACATTTTTTTTGTTTAGAAAATTTATTTTCTCACAATATAGTTACTTATTTAGATTTGTAGAATTATTTTTTGACTAAATGTTTGATTCATAAAGCTTTTTTTGTTGTTTGTATTCCATTTTTTACATAAAATGATTTTTTTTGATAGGGTAAATTGAAGTGAAACTATCTTAGAAGTATAAAGACAAAAAATTTCAGTTTAACCAAGTTTTTGATAAAAAGAAAACTTTTTAAAATATAAAAAAAAATGAAAACAAAATTAGTAGAAACAGCAAAGTACACAATGTTAGCGATGTTAATTTTTGTAGTACAACTTAGTTTTGCACAAGAAAATGCCGAATATACTGTTTATAAAGGCAAAGTAAAAGATAGCAAAACAAAAACAAATATTGTATTTGGAAACGTAAGTGTAGTAGGCACTAACGTAGGAACAGTTACAAATTCTGATGGCGAATTTACTATTAAAATTCAAAACGACGTCAATGCAAAGGAAGTAGAATTTTCGCACATAGGCTACAATTCAAAGAAAATAGCTTTGTCTGAATTAACTGGCGAAGAGGTTGTGATTCAATTAAATCCAACAAGTGTAAACCTAAGCGAAGTTACGGTTCGTCCCGAAAATGCTTCGGCGTTGATGGACAAAGTAGTAGCTCAAATAGCTCAAAATTATAGTTCTGAGGCGGTTATGTCAGCCGGATTTTATAGAGAAACCGTAAAACAGGGGCGTGATTATTTAGGAATTTCCGAAGCTTTGGTTGATATTTACAAAGCCGCTTACAACGAGGATTTTGAAGACAAAATAAAAGTTTTCAAAGGCAGAAAAAGCTCAAATGTAAAAAAAGCCGATACTTTGGCTGTGAAATTGCAAGGTGGTCCTTACACTGCACTTTTGTTCGATATTGCAAAAAATCCATATATTTTGCTCGACGATGTACTTCGTCCTTACTACGAATACACTATTGTGGATATCAAAACCATCAACGAAAGTTTGAATTATGTAGTTGAGTTCAAACCCAAATACATTTATCCCGATTTTCCTATGTACAATGGTAAATTCTATATCAACAATAACTCTTTGGCTATAAGTATGGTAGAGTTTAGTCTCGACATTAGCGACAAGGACCGTGCAAGCGAAATGTTTGTGAAACGCAAACCTATCGGCTTAAAATTAACTCCTATTTCTACCAGCTACATAGCTACTTACAAAGAAAATAACGGTAAGTATTATTTTAGCTACTCACGTGGTGAGTTCAAATTCAAATGCAATTGGAAGAGAAAACTGTTCAATTCGAGCTATTCAATTATGTCAGAAATAGCAATTACCGATTGGAGTAGCGATAAAATTGAAAAATTTAAAACCAAAGAATCGCTAAGCAAAACTGCAATTTTTGAAGAAGAATTAACTGCCTTTACTGATGATAACTTTTGGGGAGAACATAATTTTATCGAACCTGACGAATCTATCGAAAATGCATTGAAAAAATATGAAAAGCAATTAAAAAGAAAATAAGCACCAGTGCTATTTTAATTTGAGCAAGTCCTTTTGTAATCAAATAGATTTTAAGCACTTGGCAAAATGAAATATACAATTTAATTTGGTTCACTACAAAAGTTTTTACTAACTTTGCGCTGTTAAACTCAGAGTTTATGCAAGCATTTAAAAAGATACAAAGAGGTGATATAAAGGAATTTGAGCGCGTATTCAGAGAACTGTATATGCCTCTTTGTATTTATGCTCAAAAATATTTGCACTCAGCCGACCAATCGGAGGAAATAGTGCAAACTGTTTTTTACAAACTATGGAAAGATAGGGAAACAATTAATGTAACTACTTCATTGAATTCGTATTTGTATAAAATAGTCCAGAATAATTGTTTGCTCGAAATTCAGCATGCAAAAGTAGAAGAAAAATACATTCATTTTGTAAAAAGCAGCTCTGAGGAATTTAGTTCCGACCCTTTTGAAGAAATGAAAGTACAACAAATGAGCAAAACAATAGAAGATACGCTCAATTCATTGCCCGAAAATTGCCGAAAAATATTTGAAATGAGTCGATTTGAGGGGTTAAAATACAAAGAAATAGCCGAAAAATTAGCCATTTCGGTCAAAACCGTAGAAGCTAATATTACAAAAGCTTTGAATGTTTTCAGATTGAATTTAAAAGAATAAAACAAAACCACAAAATGATGAACAACAAACAACATACAGAGCTATTTAACACGGACTTAGCTTGGGAAAAACTTTATGGCAAGTTAAAAGAAGACAATTTGCTGATTCCTGAAAAAAAGCCGGCTTTCTTTTTGCACAAATTCCTTAAAGTTGCTGCAATTTTTGTTGCTTTAGTTTCTTTGTCGGCAGTTGGTTATTTCTACATGTTTTCAGCTTTGAATACTCAACAAATTTTGGTTGAAAATAACTCACTAACAAGCATCAAACAAATTCAATTGCCCGATGGCTCAATACTTCATCTTAATTCTGGTGCAAAAGTTTTGTACCCCAAGAAATTTGAAGCCAATACGCGCGAAATAACTTTTGAAGGCGAAGCTTTTTTTGAAATAACCAAACAAAATGGGAAACCTTTTGTTGTTAAAACTCCAAAAGCCGAAATAAAAGTACTTGGAACTTCTTTTAATGTCAACACAAAGATTGATAATAAATTAGAGGTTTCTGTTACTACCGGAAAAGTACAAGTCTCACAAATTGAAAATAGAAAGAATGCCGTTTTACTTACTGCCGGACAAATGGCAAGTGTTGAAGACCAAAAAATATTGAAGCTTCAAAATACAAACAAAAACTACCTTTCGTGGAAAACAAAGCAATTCGATTTTGAAAATGTAGAGATGCAACAAGTTGTAAAAGACTTAAATAAAGCATACAATGTGAATATTATAATTCAAAACAAAGAAATTTGCTCACGCAAGTTGCGTACTCATTTTGACAACAAACCGCTCGAAACAATTTTAAAAGTTATAGCAGAACCATATAATTTGACGATTAAATACACCGAAAGTGCTATTATTTTAGAATGATTTTGAAATAACTAATCACTCTTTTTGTAAAAAAACAAATTACTATTGGGTAAAGTGATAAATTCGGTAGCTTCTTGTTCTATTTTAGGAGCTTCTATGCCTTTGCCAAATGTTTTAAAGCCTTTAAAAACGCGAGCTTCGTCCCATAAATTAGATTCTAAAACACTGTTTAAAAATTTGCTACCACCTTCGATAATTACCGATTGAATCTTAAGTTTATACAGTTCTTCCCAAAGAGTAGCTATAAATTTAATTTTATCGTCAGTAAAATTAATTTTCAGATATTTTGTATTTTCTTCAAATTCGGATTTAATGCTATTCACAATGAGTGTAGGAACTGAATTGTCGAATACGTTGAGATTTGCACTAAGCCTTAAGTTTCTGTCGATTACAATTCGCAAAGGCGATTTTCCAAACCACTCGCGTGTAGTTAAAGACGGATTGTCGTTTTCAGCAGTATTTGTGCCAATCAAAATGGCTGTTTCGTGGCTCCGCCATTTGTGCACAAGCTGTTTTTCGTAATCGCCTGTAATCCAATTGGGTGATGCTGCTGAATTGTCGTTACGTATAATATCAATAAATCCATCGGCAGTTTCAGCCCATTTGAGAATTATGTAAGGTCTTTTTTGTTGGTGAAATGTAAAAAAACGCTTGTTCAAATCCAAGCTTTCTTTTTCTAAAATACCTAAAGTAACTTCACTGCCTCCTTTTTTTAAAATGTCAATACCCTTTCCGGCAACTTCCGAAAAAGGGTCGATAGTAGAAACTACAACTCTTGGAATCTGATGCTTAACAATTAAATCGGCACAAGGCGGAGTTTTGCCGTGGTGTGCACAAGGTTCGAGGCTTACGTAAATAGTCGAATCTTTAAGTAAACTTTTATCTTTCACCGAGTTAATGGCAATTACTTCGGCATGAGCTTCTCCATATTTTTGGTGGAATCCTTCGCCAATTATTTTGTTATTGTGCACAATCACAGCACCTACCATAGGATTGGGTGCTACATTTTCTTGCCCTTGTTTTGCAAGTTCCAAACAGCGGTACATGTAGTTTTCATTGTTCATTTTTTAAGAATAAGTTTCTCCGTATATTTTCTGCTAATTTACGGGTTTACTTTTAATTTCAGTATTTTTCAAAATTTTATAAACAGGATATGGATAAAAATAATTTCCCCATTGAGGTACAACGTATTTATCAAAAAAATTCCAAACCAATAAACAATCATCAGTTTGTGGTTCGAGTAGATAAACAATCAGGTTACCAAGTTTTTGCGAAGTTCTTACCAAGTAAGTTTCCTTCTCAAACTCCTTGTTTATGGTTATGAAATTTCCTTTTATACTGTTTAAATAATGCCCTTGATTTAATCTATTTTCGGGTTTTATATCAGTAAAGTTAAATTGCTCAACTTCAAAAATTTGCTTTTCGGTTAGTTTTTCGAGAACAATTCCGTGAGTTCTTAAGTTTTCGAGTATTTTTGGGTCTGCAACAGAAAGTAAATAGGCAAAAGGATAAGCAGTAGTTTGGTCGGCAAAATAATCAGCTACATAATCAACCCAAATGTCTTTTTTAATGTCTGTTTTTTTTAAACGATTTCGTCCGTTCTCGTCTGTGTAAGATTCTACTTCGTATGTTCTTACAAATATTTTTTGGGGAGTTGGTTTTGCTTTGTAAGTAATTGCAAAAGAATCTGTTGCTTGAGGATTTAAGCCTTTACTTAATGTTTGTTCGTCCGCTTTTTTTATGTTATTTTTAATCTTTTCAGCATCATTTGCAGCAGTTTCTAAAAGTGAAAACATCAACCAATAATTACCCCAAACACGGCTTTTGTAATCAGCATATACATAATTTTCGTCCAGTACTGCGAGTCGGTTGCGAACTCCCAAATAATTTACAAAATATCTTGCTTCTGAAGCATACGCAACATAACCACTATCAGGATATTGCATATTATTAAACTCTCCGTAAAAACAATTTTCTATTTTATATTTTTCGGTTAAATGTTTTGAAACATTGGGCATCAAATCATCGCGCATGTAGTTGATTAAATTGCGATTGCCGTTTGGGTTGTTCATCCAAGTAAAAGTAACCGGTTCTTGACGATAAACACCATTTGTAGTATGGCAATCGAGCGTTAAGTGCGGATTCCATCGGTTGATTACATTGGTGATTACTGACTTCAATTCGTTCGTTTCTAGCTTCATAGCATCTCTGTTCAAATCTAAAAACAGTGCATTGTGTCGCAGTCCTACGCCATTTTTAGGTCCGTTTTGGTTTGTTCTATTCAAAACCGAAATTTTCTCATTTCCATCGGCATTTAAGTTTGGAACAATTAGAATTACTACTTTTTTAAGTAATTCGGCATATTGTTGCTTCAAAATATCGCGTGCAAACATCAAAGCAGCTTCTTTTCCTTCCACCTCGCCAGCATGAATATTTGCCTGAATATAAAAAACAATACGTTTGTCATTAGTCAAATCTTGGGGCGCTTTTGGCAACGGATTTGAAATAATGAGCAAAGGTATTTCTTTATTCTCGTGTGTAAAACCAATATTTTCGACACCTACAAACTTAGATGTTTTTTTTAGTTGCTTTACAAATAGCATTACATCGTTGTAGTTGGCAGTCGATTCGTAGTTTGATTTTTCGGCAATACTCGTCAAGTCATTTTGTGAAAAAGAAACCAACGAGTAAGCAGTAAAAAGAATTAGTAAAATACCTTTTTTCATTTTAATAAAAATTATATATTTTTATCTAAAAACTTGCTTTACAAATGCGCTTAATATTATCCGAATTGCCCATTGTGTAATAATGAATAATTGGCACATTATTTTTAATGAGGTCTTTGGATTGAGCAGTTGCCCATTCCACTCCCAATTCGTAAGCTTCGGTATTGTCTTTGCATTTTCTCAGTTCGCGAGCAAGTTCTTCGGGAAGTGAAATGTGAAAAACTTGTGGCAATACATTGATTTGACGCTTACTACGAATTGGAGTTATGCCAGGAATTATGGGTACATTAATTCCAGCTTCGCGAGCCATTTGCACAAATTCGTAATATCTTTGATTATCAAAAAACATTTGAGTAACTACGTAACTTGCACCGGCATCAACTTTTTGTTTGAGCCAATAGATATCAGATTCCATATTGGGTGCTTCCATGTGTTTTTCCGGATATCCGGCTACTCCGTATGAAAAACTTAATGGAGTAGAATTTTTAATATCGTCTAAATATTTTCCATTATTTAGGTCATTGATTTGTTGAATTAAATCGATAGCATGTGCATGACCGCCAACAGTTTGCTCAAAATATTTTTGGCTTTTCAATGGATCGCCGCGCAAAACCAATAAGTTGTGAATATCCAAAAAGTTCAAATCAATTAGCGCGTATTCCGTTTCACTTTTGCTAAAACCACCACACACAATGTGCGGTACAACGTCAATTCCGTATTTGTTTTTGATTGCACCCGCCATTGCTATTGTTCCCGGACGTTTGCGAATTACTTTGGGTTCAATCAATCCACTTTCAAGCGTTTTATAATCAACCTCTTCGCGGTGAACTGTTATATTAATGTATTGAGGATCAAACTCTATCAATGGTTCGATGTTGTTAAAGACGTCTCTGATGTCTTTGCCTTTCAATGGAGGCAAAAGTTCAAAAGAAAATAATGTTTTACTTGTATCTTTAATGTGGTCAATTACTCTCATTTTCTTTATTTTTAATGAATTATGTATATTGTTTTTCTTTTTTTTTTAACTTAGTCTTTAATCAGCTTCTTTTTCTTTTTAACTATTTCAATTTTGTTGTCCAATGTCCAATCAATTTCATTAGTCCAGCCAGATTTTGTTTCAATGGTTTCTTTGTACATATAAATTCTTTCGGGTAAAAGTTTTTCCTTAAAATTACCACTATCCCATTTTTTATTTTTGTTAGAATCTTTTATAACTTTTAACAAATAAGGTTTTGGGCTTAGATTATTAAATACAATTGTTGAATCGCTTTCAATTTCAATTTGTTTCAATACTTCCTTTTTATCGTTGAGCAATTGCACAAGAGCAAATGTATCGACGTTGGAAATATTAACTTTAATTGTACCATAAAAAGCTGTATCTTGAAACTCAAATTCGCTTTCAAAAAATAAATTTGTCTGTTCAAAAATACTTGAAATTGCGGCGCTATCTATCTCAATTTTATACTTAGTTTTTTCTTTTTTAGCAAATGAAAATTGGTAATAACGTTGCGAAATAGTATCTTTTAATGTAGCAAATTTGATTGCTTTTTTTGCCTTGATTTTTTTCTCCTTCTTATCTTGTATGCTTACCGAATCATACAATTCAAAAAGCCTTATTTTAGAAGTATTAAAACCTTGAATAGGTGATGAAAAGCTTATTTTCAGTAAATTAAAAGCTTCTATTTTTTTGTCGCTCGAAGTATTTAATTCGATACCTAAACCTGCGGCTTTTTTATCGTTCGATTTGTTCTTTGGGTCTTCAAAAAACTTCAAGGCTAATGTATCAGCAAGCAAAACCTTATTTTTTAAGGAATCAAGACTTTGATAATGAGCCACTAGTTTAATTGTTTCCTTTTTAAACAAAGCAGAGTCGGTAAGCCAAACAATATAATTTTTAGGGTCTTTTTTTTCTAATAAATGCCAACGTTTTAATTTTAGAGTGTCAATTAATTCGAGTTTCAGCGAATCGCAATCTAAGTTAAATATCAAGTCAATTTTGCCTTTTTCTTTTCGCTCTTTTGTCGCAATGTATTGATTGTTTGAAACTTCATTGAACATAAAAAGCTGCAAACTATCGGGAGAATGCTTCAAGAAACTAATATTTGCTATCGAATCGCGCACCAAGGTATCTACACGAATGGAATCGGAAAGGCTAACAAAAACTCTGAGCGAATCGGGCATTAGTTCAGCTACTTTTTTAGTTATTAATTTCCCATTGTAAATTCGCAAAGTATCTCTTAGTAAATCATTAACTTTTAAGGTATCTACTCTATTATGCCTACTTACTTCAGGAATAATTATTTCGGTAAAAAATGCAGCTTCTTCCGTTGTCGGTTCGTAAGTGAAATTGAAACGCGCATCTTTTAACGCAAATAAGTTGTAACTTCCGGGCGAAAGATATTTTAAGGTAAAATTGCCTGAGCTATCAGTTTTTGCAATGTAATTTGGAATTGATTTTAAGAAAGCAGTATCCGATAAGTTTTTATGCACCAAAACGGTAGCATCAAAAATTGGCTCATTATCAAAGGCGTTGAACAACTTCCCACTTATTTGCATTGAGTCAATTACATCAGAAGTTGAAAAAACATAAGAAAAATTTCTGAAAATATTTCCTTCGTTCAAATCAGCTACTGAATTACGAAAATCGAATAAATAAGTAGCCTTTTTTTGCAAAGTATCATTCAATTTGATTACAATTTTATTCATATTCACTTTCACATCTGGCTTTTCTAAAAAAGGAGGTGAAATGAGTAATTGTTTATTCAAATCTTTAAATTGAATATTCTCATCAAATTCTATCACTATTTTTTTCTCAGCAAATAGAATTGATGAATTTTCCGGAATACTTTTCAAAATACGTGGTGGAGTTTTATCTTGTGGTCCGCCCATAGGCTGACCTACTTGTGCACACGAAACAAATAAATTGATTATTAGAATTATAGATAACAAATTTACAATTTGTTGTTTTCTCATATCTTATTAAAAATTAGCTAAAATATTAAAAAGTAACATTTGAGGATTAAGAATACTTGTATTTTGAAAATGAAAAATTTTGTATCGCATGTATTTTAAGTAATGAACCAAATTAAATTGTACATCTAATTTTGTCAAGTACTTAAAAATTATTTAATTACATAAAAGTTTATTCTAATTAAAATAGCACTAGTGCTTATTCTTTTCCCATTTTAATCATAAAGCAAATAATGTTTGCGTATTTCTTTGTAAGCATCTAAATCGGCTTGCCAAGTTTTGCGAATAGCTTCTTCGCTCAAACCTTGTTTGATTTGTTGCAAAACTTCGTCGTTACCAACAAGTAAATTGAACCATTTTTCGCGTTTAAAGAAAGTTTCTTTAAAGTCGGATTTTTGATAAAATTCTATAATATACTTCAGCGTAAATTTTACGTCTTTACTTTCGCCTCGCAAGTCTATTCCATAGCAAAGTTTGCCCTCTTGCTCAGGATCTGTTTGCATTCCTTCAATGTCTTGAGGAGTGAAAGTGAAAACACCAAATTTTTTATCGGGGTAACCTACTACTTGAAATGGAAACTGTGTTCCTCGTCCAATACTTATCTCGGTTGCTTCAAACAAACATAACGAAGGATATAATCGCAACGATAAATAATTAGGTAAATTTGGCGACGGTTTTACAGGCAATTCATATACCTTATCGTGAGTATAATTTTCAATTTCCACTACCGTCAAACTGCACTGAGCTGCATTAGGCAACCAGCCTTCACCATTAATCATCAAAGCTAATTCACCAACCGTAAGTCCGTGAACTATAGGAATTTGGTGCATTCCCACAAACGACTCAAAACCTTTTTTACGCACAGGTCCATCGACATAATCACCCAAAGGATTAGGACGGTCGAGCACAATTAAACGTTTGTTGTTTTCAGCGCAAGCTTCCATTATTTTGTGCAAAGTGCTAATATATGTAAAAAAACGTGCCCCAGCATCTTGAATATCAAAGATAACCACATCTACATCGGCTAATGCCTCCGAGCTTGGTTTATTATTTTTCCCAAAAAGACTTACAATTGAAACACCTGTTTTTTTATCTACTTCGTTGTCCACTTTAGCTCCTCTGTCAGCATTTCCTCTAAATCCGTGTTCGGGCGCAAATACTTTTACCACGTTAATTTTTTTCGCCAATAAAACGTCTATCAAATGTTCCTTTCCAACAAGCGATGATTGGTTTGCAACCAATGCCACTTTTTCGCCCCAAATTGAAGGCAAATATTCGTCTAATCGTTCTGCTCCGACTATAATTTTGCCGGTTTTTTGCGCTAAAGAATCACTTTCGGATTCATTGTTGCTTTGTGAATTTGTATTTTGGCACGAAAATATAAACAATGCCAAATAAAACACTATTATTATTTTTTTCATATACATAAGTAGTAAACCTAAATGAACTGAATATTTAATTTGCCTTGTATTTTGAAAATATTTTATATAAAAAAAACTTTACACCCTGCGATATACATGGGTGTTTGCTTAATTTATGGGCAAAATTAAAGTTCAAAAGTAATTATTCTTAATTAAAAAAAATTATCCTTTGTACTAAATTCTTTTATTGAAATAATATAAGTTTGTAATATACTGAATATTTTGATTTTACTGAATGTTATTTTAATGTAAAAAATGATAATCTGCTGTTTTTTTAGGCATGCTTAAAAAAAATGAAACAAAGTAGTAGCACAAAATCAACTCTATCTTTTTCAAGTTTTTTTTTCAAGTTGAGTAATCTTGTGCTACTAAATTATTTTTCCAAATATCGTTGTTTTATTGAGCCAACCAATTTTTCGCACCTTCAATAGTGTCAAAAAATTTGGATTGATGCTCGTGATTTACTTTTTTCTACATCATCAATAGTTTGCTCCATCGACATTTGAGAAATTAAATAGGAATGAACTACAATAGCTTGCTTTTTTAATTTTGCTTCATTAAATTTTGGAACAATATTTTTCACAATCCAGTTTTGCAATTCTGGCACTATCGGAAAGCGCAAATCGTTCATAATGGATAATAAATTGGCTGCGTTGTATTTATTTAACAATTCGGCAAACGTTAACATTTCATTCTTAAATTCACTATCGCTCATATCTTCGGTGGCTTCTAACTATGTAGAAGTCAAAGTCAACGTTTTAACTTCAAATGAACGATAAACGTATTTACTTTTGTATATTTCCATAATTGCTTGTTTTTGTTTATAATATGACAAAAAAATCATTTTAGCCTGTACCTGAGTATCTAAAAAATGTACAAACCCTTACACAGAGCTTTTTTTAATCTACACAAAAGTAGTATTATTTTACGATTTATAACTTATTGAGAGTTCTTTTTTTGTTTTACAAAGATTTCGCTGTCGCTAAAACCGTCATTTTTTATAAACTCTACAAACTGTTTTTTTGTAGCTCTAAATTTGAAAGGAGGCACAGTATCTGTTGGGCTTTCCGTTATTTCTTTCAAATTTTCGATGTCTTCTTTGGCTGAAATAATACTTACCACAAGCTGACCTTTCACCAATTCCATCTTTTTTACCGACCAGCCCAATTGGCCGTATCGAATGTTTAAAAAATAATAGCCTTTAAATTTTCGAACAACATTGTCTATGTTTATGTAAAATAAAGTGTCGATGTAGTGAATGTGATGTATCAAAGTATCTCCTTTTCGCTCTATTTTGGTTTTTTCATTCGTTTCTAGGTTAATAAGAGTATCGCCCGAAAGTTGCAAACTACTATCGAGCTGGTTGGTATGTACTTTGTCGTTGTAGTCGTAAATGCGTAGAATCAATTTACTGTCAATCAAAAGCATAGAGCTATCGTTAAGGCTTAAATATTTTCCATGCAAACGTTTTGGGAATTTTGATAAATTGGCAGTATTGGTTGGCTGAGGCTCTTCAAAAGTAACTGGCGGCTCACAACCTAGCAAATTTACCAAGAAGAAAACGAGGATTATTTTGGATTTTTTCATAAGCTTTTTTCATTTTTACGCTTTGCATTACTATTTCTTGTATGGTTAAAACCAAGCTATGCAAATTCATTTTCAACTTACAATTTTGAAAAAGGAAATAGAATTATTCAAATATTCTGCTTGCGCAGTAAGTTCTTCGGCACTTGCTGCTAGTTGTTGGCTCGACGATGCATTTACTTGAATAACGCTGTTTAATTGTTGTATTGCATTATTTACCTGACTTGTAGCATCGTTTTGCTCAATACTTGCAGCCGTTATATCTTGAATAAGCCTAGAAGTGTTATCAATTTTGGGAATGGTTTCGAGCATTAGCTTGCGAGCTTCTTCAGAATGCTTAAGCCCCAAAAGAGCAAGTTCTATGATTTCGACAGCTGATTTTTGGCTGTTTTCTGCAAGTTTTCGCACTTCTGTAGCTACAACTGCAAAACCCTTTCCGTGTGTTCCCGAACGTGCCGCTTCGATAGATGCATTGATGGCAAGCATATCGGTTTTATTTGCAATTGCATTTATAATCATTATTTTTTCGGTAATTGCTGAATTAGCGTCAACCGAATTTTGAGATTTTTCGGCAAGAACTTTTATGCTTTTGTTGGCTTCGAGCGATACTTTTTCTGTTTGTTGCGAGTTGATTGTATTTTGCGCTATGATGGATACTATCTGTTCCATAGTAGAGGATACCTCTTCGATAGAACTTGCTTGTTCGTTTGCTCCTTGCGATAATTGCTCAGAAGCTGCTCTAACTTGATTGCTCGCTTTCAGTAGATTGTTAGAATTTTGACTTACATCTGAAATCACTTCTTTTAAAACCGTGATGAGCTTATAAATTGAATTGTTCAAAATCGCTAACTCGTCGGTCGAATTGTTGGTGTCAATTTCAATGTTTAATTTCCCTTCCGATAGTTCTTTTACCTGATTTATCGATTTTTCGAGCGGTATACTTAATATTTTATTGATGTATTTATACACTATTATGCCTAAAAAAATATTAAATGGTAAAATGATAAGCTGAGTGTAACCACCAATCAAAAGGTGTATCTTACCAGTATAACCAACTATGAGTGTAAACAATACAGTTATAAAACTGAATTTGAACATAATGGATTTTTTAAAAATCCATTTTAATAATAGCCAAGCGATAGGCACAGTTCCGAGAACTAACAAGGCTTGTTTTAAAATCTCATTCATAGTTAAAAAGATTTAAGTTTTTTGCTTTCTCAATTACAAAGTAAATGTCTAAAATTTAGAATTTCATTTTGTTGATAAACAGTGAATTGGAAACTTACCAGTGGATATTTATTCGTTTTTTTTTTAACAACTTCGTGATTTTTTTTATATAATTTAATCGTCATAACTAGATAGCTAGCACCTTAAGAACCGAAGCTACTAAGTTAGACACAATCAAATTAGAAATTCTTTATATTTTCGAATGCAAAAATTTACATTTTCAAATTGTTCCAAATATACAAAAAAAATATTTCTAACCACTAAAAATCTTAGTTTATTTTATGTTAAAAAATTTGTCGGCTATTTAGAGTATTGATAAGCAACCTTTATTTAATTTTCTTTTAGTGCATTATATTCGTTTTCCAATCCGGTTATTTCAAATGCTTGTTTTTTTGAAATCTTCAAATTTGTCAAGTAATATAGCTCCTACTTCACCAATGTTTTCTATATCAATCCAATTAAATTTAGCTTTTCCGGAAGGTAAAAACAATCTCACGTTTCGTTTTAATGTCATCAATCAAAATAGTGGTAAGATTTTGCATAAAATAACTTGGTCGAAGAAAGATGAAATCCAATTCGTTTTCATTTATTAATCGCTCTATTTTGTTGTGAGGAATCGCTTTGCTATTTTTGGCAAAGAACGACAATAATTTTTGGCAGAATTCCGTA
>DZBP01000042.1 GCA_022729915.1 Draconibacterium orientale
GATTACCAAGCTCTTCGCCTTGTAAATTTTCAATTTTTATGTTGTTTATATCGCTTTCATTTGAAAAATCTAATTTTGTTTTTAACTTTAAATTAAATTTTCTTAAAAAACGGTCTAAGCATTTGTCTGCAAGCTGATTAATTGGGCTTGGATTATCTATCTTCCACTTTTCAAATTCTTCCGAAAGTTTTTTAATTTCTTCAGCTGTAGCTATATATCCAGCATCAACAATTTTTTTTCTTTCCTTTTTTTCTTGTTCATTATAATTAATTATCTCTTTTTTAATAAATTCCCACGTTTTAAGTGCAGAATGAATATCAAAATCTATTATCCCACTTTGTGGTAGAGCAACTTGTGCGTTTTGTGGTTTGTTTATTATATCTGCTGGAAAGTGAATGTATTTTTTTTCAAGTGAAAATGTTGGAAACATTATTGAAAAAAAAGATTTTTCTGAGAATAAATCAAAATAACGAAAAACTTTATTTTTATATTGAAGATACAATTTACTATTTGTTAGTACAGAAAAAGCAAAATTAATTTCATTTTTATCATTACAAATAAAAGAATTTTCTTTATTTTGTTCGATAAACGCCTTAATTATTTTCAAAATAGAAGTCTTTCCCGTTCCATTTTGTCCTATAAAACAAACTTTATTTAATGCATCTCCTTCATTTTTATGTCCTTTTGGATAGGTTAAATTTAAAGTTAAATTTTCAAACTGATTGATTTTCTTTAATTCAATTTGAGAAATTTTATATTTTTTATGCTCATACAGACGTAAAAAAGAAATTGAAGCATGAATTTTAGCAATTTCTGCTTGTAAAAGTTCTGTAAGTTGAACTTCGTGTTTTTGAAATTCATAAATATTAAGAGTAAAATTAGCTTCTATTTCTTGGTTATTTATTATAGTATATTTTAAATTATTTTGCTGAAAATGGTTTCTTAATTCTTCAATTTTAATAAAAACTGTAATAGATTTTAAATTTACACGAACAGAATTATTTTCGAGATTAAAAAAAAGTTTTACCTCAAAATCTTTTAAATCAGCTACTAATGAATTATTTTCTTTATCAAAAATAAATTGAATAGGCAATTCGGTTTTTAAAAATTCATTAATAAAACTTTGAAAAGCAGCGTTTTTAGTTTCCATAATTTTCGATTCAAAATATTGTATAAAATTTTATGATACAAAAATAGTAAATTCTATTGATTTCAGAAATTTTTATTCAAAAATAAACAAAGAAGTTTTAATTAGAATAAAAAATAGTGTAACTTTGTCTGTGAAAATTAATTTTGCTCAGAAAAAAATGATTCCATTTTTAAAAGATGTAGCACTTGATGTGCTCGAAAAATACGAAGATAATTTTGCTAATATCAATTTTGTTTTTCAGAACAAACGTGCGGGAGTGTATTTTAAAAAATACCTTGGCGAAATAGTTGGCAGAACAATTTGGGCGCCCAATGTGTACGAAATGCAATCGCTTTTGAAAAAGTTTACCGGTTTAGTAGTTGCTGACGATTTGAGCCTTATTTTTGAGCTTTATACTACGTTTAACCAAGTAACACAACGCGAGAACGAAGCACTCTCTTTTTATGAATTTTACGGAATTGGTGAAATTATTTTACGCGATTTTGTTGATATTGACAGCAATTTAGTTGATGCAAAGCAGGTATTTAAAAATATAAGAGACCTTAAAGAAATAGACAATCATTTCGATTATTTTACTGAGGAACAGAAGAATGCAATAAAACGTTTTTGGATCAATTTTAATGAAGAAAAGAAAAGTAAAGAAAAAGAAAAATTCATTCAGCTTTGGAATAAATTACCCGAAATATATTCTATTTTTACCAATAAACTTTTAGAGAAAAAAATGGCTCACTCTGGATTAGTTTACAGAGAAATGGCTAATAAAATAAAAGATTATTCACTAAAAATAAATAGCGACGAAAAGTACTTATTTATAGGATTTAATGCGCTCAATGTAGCGCAAGAAAAACTCTTTGAATACTTGAAAAAAAATAAAAAAGCTGAATTTTATTGGGACGCTGACAAATATTACATTGATGATGAAAACCAAGAAGCCGGACTTTTTTTACGGAAAAATATTAAACTTTTCTCAGGAAAAGACTATCAAATCCCAAATAATTTAGCACCAAATAAAACGACTTCTTTTGATGCTAATTCAATAGATATACCTAAAAGTGATAAAAAAATAGAATTTATTGGTGTTTCTCTCGAAGTTGGGCAAGCTAAGTTAATTCCGCAATTATTAAAAGAACTTGTTCCATTTAATAATCAACACTTTGATACTGATAAAATAAGTAAAACAGCCATAGTAATTGCCAATGAAGATTTTCTTTTTCCGGTTCTTTACTCGTTACCTCACGAGCTCGAAAGTTTCAATGTAACAATGGGCTATCCATTGAAAAATACACAGTTATACGCATTTATAAATCAGTACTTAAGTTTGCACAATTTTAAAAGTTCAAATACTTCAAAGCGTTATTATTATAAAGATGTATTACGATTAATTCAAAATCCTTTGGTTCGAAAAATTGATTTTGAAATAACAGATGATATTGAAAAAGTGATAATTAGCGAAAATATTGTGTACATAAATTATAATTTTATTAATGATTTTCCTTCTATTTTTTTACAACTTCTATTTGCCGACATAGAAAATACAAATCAACTTTTTGAAAATTTACTCGAAATATTATATTTTATTTACGACCAAAATATAAGTGCAACCAATAATCAATCAGTAAGTTACGAAAATGAATACCTATATACAACTTACACAGCTATAAAACATGTAAATGGAATTTTGCAGAATACCGAATTAAATAAAAATTTAACCGTACCTTTATCAATTCGTATTTTAAAGCGACAACTCGAAAACATAAGAATTCCATTTGAAAGTGTAAAAATGCAAGGCTTACAAGTCATGGGAGTGCTCGAAACTCGAAATTTGGACTTTGAAAACCTAATAATCATTGGAATGAACGAAGGAGTATGGTTAAGTAACAATCGTCCTCCAAGTTTCATATCTGAAAATTTACGTTTTGCATTCAATTTACCTGTAATGAAGCAACAAGATGCTATTTATGCGTATCTTTTTTATCGTTTAATTCAAAAAGCTCAAAAAATTACTATTCTTTACAACAATATTACAGGATATAACTCTAGTGGAGAACTAAGTCGCTTTGCACAACAATTGATTTTCGAATCGGGGCTAGCTATTTCACACAAGCAATTCAAACAACCACTTAAACCATTGATAGATAAAACAATAGAAGTAGAAAAAACAAATGAAATATTAAACATTCTAAAAAAATATTGTATAATTGAAAACCGAATTAATAAATCATTTTCTGCCTCTGCTTTAAACACTTACTTGGATTGTGAATTGAAATTCTATTTTCGATATATTGCCGGATTTAAAGAAATTAATACGGTAGAAGAAGAAATTTCACCTGCTACTTTCGGTACAATTTTACATAATACACTCGAAAAAATATATAAACATTTTATCTACAAAAATGGAAAGAAACTATTTGAAAAAGAAGATTTTAACCAATTATTTCCATTAATCGATACTTTTTTATTTCAGACTTTTGAAGATTTGTTTTCAAAAAATGATAAAAAACACTTCAAAATTGAAGGAAATAGATTGATTGTAAAAGAAATTATAAAAAAATATATTAGCAATCTTTTACAATACGATAAAAAAAATGCTCCCTTTGAGATTATTTCGTTGGAAGATACTAACGAAAACAATGGGATAATAGATATAAAAAAATATCAGATAAGCATAGGTGGAATTGTGGACAGAATAGACAAAAGCTCTGATATTTACCGAATTATAGATTATAAAACTGGAAGTATTGATAAGCAATTTGCATCAATCGAAAGTTTATTTGACAAAGAAAACGAACAACGGAACAAAGCTGTTTTTCAAACGTTTTTTTACGGCATCTTGCTTCAACAAAATCCAAAATATAGCACAGCAAAGTTAGTTCCAGCAATCTACGACATTAGAAAAATAGCTCAATCTGACTTTTCTCCATACATTTTGTCAAAAGAAAATAAGTCTGAAGTTAAATATTCTGATTTTAGCACGCTTTTAGAGGATTTTAAATCACTTCTAAATGAATTATTTACGGAAATATTTGACATTGAGAAACCATTTTCTCAAACAAAAATTGAAAAAAACTGCTCGTATTGTTCTTACAAAGAGATTTGTAATAAATAGTTGTTTTATTTATTTATTTTTCATAACTTTGCATGAGAAATACAATTCAAACAATGTAGTTTTGACCTAACTGCAATTTATTTAATCCAAATCCTTTTTTGTTACTGCTTACAAAAATGGCATAAAATAATTTTGATTTAAAAACCAAACGGCACTTAATTCTTAGATTATGTGTAAATTAGAAATAAAACAAACTTATAAATTTCCCAAAGTGGTCTTCGACCCTTTTAGTAATTTTTATGAAATTTCGGGACATTCTATACCAGAAAATGCTTACGATTTTTATGCACCTATCTTTGATTGGATAGACAAAAACATTCAAATGATTGAAGCGCCTGTACTCGAATTTAATTTCAAACTCGATTACATGAATTCTTCTTCTACTCGTATGTTAATCATGCTTTTAGGTAAATTAGAACAAGTTGTTACCGAAAAAAGACAAATCCTGATTAAATGGTTTTATGAAGATAATGAAGACGATTATGATGTAGGAAAACTCTATCAATCAACAACTTCTCTACCTTTTAGAATGATTCCTATTTCTAAGAATTAATTTTTGGAGAGAATATTCTTTTCATTTTAAAAACACAGTTTAAAAAATAGATGGCAATTTATAGAATTGAAACAAAGCAACTCATTTATGCAGATTTGAATTAGGTTTGGAATTTTATTTCTTCGCCACAAAATTTGAAAAATATTTCGCCCAAATATATGGGATTCGACATTATTTCGCCCAATCTACCTCAGAAAATGTATCAAGGAATGATGATAGAATATATTGTAAAACCTATTTGGGGTTTTAAAATGAATTGGCTAACAGAAATTATACATATAAAAGAATATGAGTTTTTTTGTTGATGAGCAACGCTCTGGACCTTATACTTTGTGGCATCATCAGTACCATATTACTGAAAATGAGCAAGGTGTTATAATGACCGATGTAGTTCACTATATTCCACCATTCTCTTTTTTAGGAAGAATTGCCAATTATCTTTTTATTGAAAAGCAACTTAAAGAAATTTTTAACTTTAGACAATTGGCTATCGAACAAGAATTTCAAAAAAAATAAAAACACTTTATTAGATATTCTCTAACAAAGTGTTTTTTATAGAAAAATAATTGATAAATATAAAAGTTATAAAAAATTATTGAGAATCTACAACAGCATAAGCTACCATATTTACAATTTCCCTTACTGAACTTTCAAGCTGTACGATGTGAATAGGTTTTTTAGCTCCAACCAAAATTGGACCTATACTTTCAACACCACCAAGCTCTTGCATAATTTTATACGCAGCATTTCCACTTGTTAAATTTGGGAAAATAAATGTATTTACTTGTTTTCCATCTATTTTTGAAAAAGGAGCTATTTTTGTATAAAGTTCTGGATTTACTGCAAAATTAAATTGCACTTCACCATCTACCAATAAATTCGGGTGTTCGCGATGCAATGTTTTGATTGCTTCTTGAATTTTTTGAGGGCTATCGCCTTTTGCACTTCCAAAATTTGAATACGAAACCATAGCTATAACTGGTTCGATATTCAATTTACGAACGGCTTCTGCAACAAGTAACGTTATGTTTACCAGAGTTTTAACGTCAGGTTGATTATTGAGTGTAGTATCAGCAAAAAATAAAGGACCTTTTTTGGTTATCAAAATATTCATTCCTGCGAGTTTGTTCAAATCCTCTCTACAACCAATAATTTCTAAAGCAGGGTGGATTGTTTCCTTGTAAGAATGGGCATATCCAGATATAAAAGTATCTGCTTCACCAGTTTCTACCATCATTATTCCAAAGTAGTTACGACTTCTAAGCAAATCTTTTGCGTTGCGAAATGTCAATCCTTTACGTTGCCTTTTAGAGTAGAGAATTTGAGCAAAGCGTTCTAAACGAGAGTCTTGCCTTTCGCATCTTGGGTCAAGAATACGTACATCTTTAAAATCGAGGTCGTATTCTTTAATCATAGCGTTTACTTTTTCTAAATTTCCTAGCAAAATTGGTCTTGCAAAACCTTCTTTTTCAGCAATATATGCTGCTTTTAATACGTTATATCTGTCTGCTTCGGCAAAGACAACTTGTTTTGGGTTTTGTTTTGCTTTATTAGTAATTTGACGCAATATTTTACTATCATGTCCAGTTCTCAAAATAAGTTCTTCGGCATAATTTTCCCAATCTGTAATAATGTGTTTTGCAACTCCAGAGTCAATTGCTGCTTTGGCAACAGCAGGAGCAACTGCTGCTATAAGTCTGTGGTCTAGTGGTTTAGGTATGATGTATTCGCGACCGAATTGAAT
This sequence comes from Draconibacterium orientale, assembly GCA_022729915.1. GTDB lineage: Bacteria > Bacteroidota > Bacteroidia > Bacteroidales > JAIFNL01 > JAIFNL01. Next base: position 6,554 of record DZBP01000042.1, read on the forward strand.
GTTGGTAGCATTGTAAGCTACATTTACCGTTTCGGGCACAATTTCGCGAGCTAGTTTTGCAACTGCCAGAACTGCAGCCATTTTCATTTCTTCGTTAATGCAAGTTGCTCTTACATCAAGTGCACCTCTGAAAATAAATGGAAAACCCAAAACGTTGTTAATTTGGTTCGGATAATCGGAGCGTCCGGTTGCAAAAATAACATCAGGACGTGCTGCTTTCGCTTTTTCGTAGCTAATTTCAGGATTTGGATTTGCTAGAGCAAACACTATGGGATTGGGAGCCATCGATTGGAGCATTTCTTGCGAAACGGCATCAGCTACCGACAATCCTACAAAAACGTCGGCATCTTTCATGGCTTCAGCCAATGTTTTTAAATTTCTAGTGGTTACAAATTCTTTTTTATATTTGTTCAAATCTGTTCGCTCTGAGTGAATTACGCCTTTACTATCGCACATTACAATGTTTTCTTTTTTCACACCAAGTGCTAAATACAATTTAGAACAAGCAACCGCAGCGGCTCCCGCACCGTTTACCACTAAAACAATATCACTCAGTTTTTTTCCTGCCAACTCAGTTGCATTCACCAAACCCGCCGATGAAATAATGGCAGTTCCGTGTTGGTCGTCGTGCATGACCGGAATATCGAGTTCCGCTTTTAAACGTTCTTCAATTTCAAAACATTCAGGCGCTTTTATATCCTCTAAATTGATTCCTCCAAAAGTAGGAGAAATGGCTTTTACAGTATTTACAAAAGCATCAACATCGTTTGCATCTACTTCAATATCAAACACATCTATATCTGCAAAGATTTTAAAAAGCAAACCTTTTCCTTCCATTACAGGCTTTGAAGCATGTGGACCTATATCGCCTAAGCCCAAAACAGCTGTTCCATTTGAAATTACAGCAACCAGATTGCCTTTGGCAGTGTACTTGTAAACATCTTCCTTTCTTTCAGCTATTTGAAGGCACGGCTCGGCTACTCCCGGTGAGTAGGCAAGCGATAAATCGTGTTGCGATGAATGCGGTTTTGTTGGGATTACTTCTATTTTTCCCGGACGTTTTTCGCTGTGATACTTTAAAGCATCTTGCTTGAGTATTTTAGACATATTTTTCTTTTTGATTAGATTTTGGTTAAAAGAAATTTCTATACCACAAAAATAATCATAAAAATCTACTTAACTATATTTTTAGATACTTAAATTTGTGTTTTTGAACATGATTTGTATTGTATTGATTTTGTTTGACTTAACCCAAAAATATAGTTGTATTAATAGAAAAATGGTTTTAACTTTTGAGATTAAAACCATTTTTCGTTAAAAATATTTTAGAAACGGCAGAATTAGCTAAAAGTTGAAATTATTTTCTTTATTTTTTGAAGTTTTTCCGACAACAATTCTTCGGTTCTGGCTTCGGCTATGAGTCGCAAATACGGTTCTGTATTTGACGGACGAATATTGAACCACCAATTTTCAAACTCCACGCGGTATCCATCAAAATCGTAGGAAGCTGTTGGTTTGTCTTCTAAAATCATGGCAGTTCTCACTGCGTCCATAGCTTCTTGTTTTTGCGCTATTTTGAAATTTATTTCTCCTGAATTTGCATACGCTTTGATTTTTGCTATTAGTTCGGATAAAGTTTTACCTTCTTTTTTCTTTTTAGAAACAATATCGAGCGTTATCAATGCAGCCAATAAACCAGAGTCAGAATAAAAAAAATCGCCAAAATAATAATGTCCTGCTAGCTCACCACCAAAAAGCCCATTGATTTCGCGCAATTTGTGAGCTGCAAAAGCGCGCCCTACACGCCACATGTGCATTTCTACATCAAATTGTTGCAAATATTCTCCTACGGCTTTTGAAGTGCGAATATCTTGTAAAACTTTAGCTTTTAGGTTTTTACCTTCCAAAAAATAATGACCAAACAAAGCAATCATCAAATCTGGTGAAATAAAATTTCCTTTTTCATCTACAAACATTACTCTATCAGCATCGCCATCGAAGATAACACCAATATCTGCTTTTTCATTTTTAACAAGTGTAATTAAATCTTGTACATTTTTCAAAATCAATGGATTAGCTTCGTGATTTGGGAACGTTCCATCAAGCTCGTCGTAGATATAAACAGGTTTATTGCCCAATAAATCTTTTATGAGCAAAGCTGCCATTCCGTTTGAGCAATCTACAGCAATTTTAAGATTCGAAACATCAGGAATGTATTTAGACAAAAACTTAATATATTTATCTTTTACTTCAAAATCAATTATTTGTCCTTTTTCTTTGACTACAATTTCTTCTGTTTGCATCATTTTTTGCAATTCTCCTAAACCTGTATCAAATCCAACGGGTAAAGCATTTTCGCGAGAAATTTTCATTCCATTGTATTCCTTGCCATTATGCGATGCAGTAATTTGAACTGAAGCTTTAAAATTAAATTCTGCTGTTGCATAATAAACCATTGGAGTAGTTGACAATCCAATATTATAAACATCTGCACCACTGTCAGTTATACCAGCTGTAAGGTATTCAAAAATTTCGGGCGAAGAAACGCGTACATCGCGCCCTACAAGTATTTTGTTGGTATTTAACAATTTAGGAATAAAATAGCCAATTTTATAGGCATCGTTTTTGTTAAAATCGATATCGTAAATTCCTCTAATGTCGTAAGCATGAAAAGCATTCATAATCAATTATTTTTGGTTTATAAAGTAAAAATGCAATTGTTTGTAATTCTTTTTCTGTTAAAAAGATTTTTTTTAAGTATTAAGTATAAATATTTTGTAACAAACAATGTATTAACTATTTGTCTAAATTTTATACTCAATTTATACTATTGCGTTAAAAAAGTTTAACACCTGTATTATTTATTTAGAGCAAATTTATTTGTAACTAGATAAATTTCAAGGGCTTATAAAAAACATCCAATTAGTTTTCGTTCACTCGTTATTTGTAAATTTTTTGCCCATTGAGCGCTGCATGATAACGCTGAGCGTACACATAATGTTGGCTGGCAGTTTTTGCAAAATAATGATAACCAGAGAAATCGTCTTTTGCACACATGAACAAATAATCGTGCTTTTCGTAGTTCAAAACAGCGTCAATTGACGATATTTCGGGCAGATTGATTGGTCCAGGAGGCAATCCTGCGAACATATAAGTATTATAAGGTGAATTTACTTCTTTGTGCGAGTTTAAAACTCTCTTAATAGAAAAATCACCAATTGCATACACCAAAGTCGGGTCCGATTGTAAGGCAATTCCTTGAGTTAATCTATTGATATACAGACCAGCTATGGTTGGTTTTTCATCATTGAATCGACCTTGTTCGGCTTGTACTATTGACGCTAAAACTGAGACTTCTATTGGGGTTAAATTAATTTGTTTTGCTTTATTTGTGCGAGTTTCGTTCCAAAATTTCTTGTACTCATCATTCATGCGTGTTATAAATTGCTTGGCATCGGTACTCCAATAAAATTCATAAGTATTTGGTAAAAATAAACAAAGCACAGTTTCTTTTTTGAATCCCAATTCCATTAAAAAATCCTTATTATTAAGCAAATACATTATTTCATCATTGCTTGCTTCTATTTGCTTGGATATTTTTTTTGCCAAGTCTTCTTTTGTCCTGATGTTGTTAAAAGTTACTTTAACAGGCACTTGCTTTCCGGAACGCAACAAATTAACCAATGAATTGTTTGTCATTCCATCTTTGAGCAAGTATTTGCCACCTTTTACTTTTTTATGATAGTTTTTTAGTTTTGCAACCCAAATAAACTCGTCAATATTTTGAATAAACCCATTCACTTTTAAACTATCTATAACATTTTGAAAATTAGCATTTTTCGAAATGTATAAATATTCCTTATCCTTTTTAACTACTACATTAGAGCTAAAAACTTTTCCGTAGTAATTGTATGCCAAAACTGCTAATAATGAACCAAATACAAGAATCACAACTAGTAAAACTCTTAAAACTTTACGCATAAAATTGAAATTAAATGTACGATTTTATTTTGTTGTATTTATAAAAAGGCAACAAAAATAGAAAAATTAACTTTTAAATTGTTTTAAAATTAGTATAATTTTATCAAATATCAAAAAAAAGTTTTTATCAGCAACTATTTTGTTCGTCGAAGTATTCGCTTAATTGTTTTAAAATTAGGAAAATCAAAAATGGACAAATATTAAACATTGAATGTCAATAAATTACAGTCAAAAAAAATCATTTTATAAATTAGTTGATTTTCTTTTAGTTGCGGTTCTTTAAATTTTTTTTAAATATTTCTTAACTCTGGAAAAGGGAATTTGTTGTATTCTTTCGACGAATTAATGTAAGCTCCTGCCGGAAAAACGTACAAAATATCGCCTATTTGTGTGTCTTTGGGCAAAAAAATAGATTTACAAAACACATCGTGGCTATCGAGCGTTGGACCGGTAAGCACAAACTCTGAATTTTTATCAGCAATTTTTTCAAGCGAACTCGAATGTAAAATATTGTATTTCAGATTACTCAATATCCAAGCAAAACCTTGCATAATTCCTGAATTTAGAAAAATCCATTGTTTTGAATTACGTTTGATAATATCGTAAATTTGAGTTGCCAAAATGGCAGTATTTGCAACGATAAAAGACCCAGGTTCGGCAATAACATGCACTCCATATTGGTCTTTGATACCTCTAATAACTGGATTTAAAGCTTTTGCAATATCGGTTAAAACTTGGTATTGGTCAATATTGTGAGCCGGAAAGCCGCCGCCAAGATTTATAAAATCTAGTAAAATACCATTTTTTTTAAGCTTTTCGAGTATTTTTTCAATTTTTTTTAGCGCATTTGTCCAATTTGATACTTTATTATTATTCCACCCCACATGAATAGAAATTCCAGAAGGTTTTAAGCCATACTTAGGTGTCAAAGCCAATAAATCAAAGGCTTCTGACCTATCTGCGCCAAATTTATGCTCCAATTTCCAATCCGCTCCTTTGTTTGAAATCTTTAGCCGTAAAAAAACATTTGAATGTGGTGCAAACTGTTGAATTTTTTCCAATTCCGATTGAGTATCAAAGGCAAAAGTCTTTACTCCGTACTTGAAAGCACACTCAATATGCGATGGAATTTTAACAGGATTGCTAAAAATTATCCTTTTTGAGGAAATTCCATGTTTTTGCATTAGTTGAAGTTCGCCAAACGACGCTATTTCAAAATTTGAATTCAAATCATTCAACGTTTCAATTACAGAGGTTTCATAATTTGTTTTTATCGAATAGAAGATTTCTTCATCGTTAAAATTTAAATGTTGCTTAAAAAATAGATAATTATAAACCAACTGGTTGCGACTAAAAAAAATGCTAGGTGTATTTTTTTTTATTTCAGAACTATTTTTAATTAATTCGGATTTTAAAATTTCTGGCAGCATTTTTCTTTATTTTTTTAACAGAAAACTAAAAAAAAGTTTCATAGTATTTTTTTACAATTCAAATTATTACTAAAAATAAGTAAAGAGCTTATGAAATTACTTTGACTTTTCTTTGAGTAGCTTTTTAGTAACTTAATAAGTTTTAAACTCTTAATATTAAGGAACTTACAAATAAATAATGTTAAATATTTACTTCATTCTAATTGAATTTTTTCAACAAAATTCTATGAAACTATTTTTTATACCAGTATTTTTTTGAAATTAGAATTTAGCTATAACTGTTTGTCTTCCAACAGTTTTATCGTCTAATTTTAACTTAACTTTTGCATCGAGAGGCAAATAGATGTCCAAGCGAGAGCCAAATTTAATAAATCCAAGCTCTTCACCTTGCGTAACTTCATCATTTTCTTTTGAATAGCAAACTACTCTTCGTGCAACAGCACCCGCTACTTGGCGAACTAAAATTTCCTTGTCGTTAAATTTCGATTTTATTACAATTGTGCTTCGTTCGTTGTCAGTAGAAGACTTTGGGTGCCAAGCAACTAAATGTTTCCCTTTATGATATTTTGTAAATTTTACACTGCCAGCTATTGGATACCAATTTGCGTGAACATTTAAAGGCGACATAAATATCGAAACTTGTATTCTTTTGTCGTTAAAATACTCAGGCTCATGTACTTCTTCTACCACAACCACTTTTCCATCGCAGGGAGCCAAAATACCTGATTTGTTTATTAATATTTGTCTGTCTGGCTTTCTAAAAAAATACAAGATGAAGACAAAAAATATAGAACTAGTAAATTGAAATAGAAACTTTATTGCAAAAAAATCTTTTAAATAAAGCACCAAAAGAATGTTGAGTGTAATAAGTAACACAGCAACTAAAAAAACCGTTAATCGACCTTCCTTATGTAAATTCATTATTTTTAAGCTAAAAAATTGAACAATTATTATATTATTTTAATTATTTGCAGATAAATAAAAACTACCGGAGCTGCTAAAATGATGCTATCGAAGCGGTCCAGAATACCTCCATGTCCAGGCAAAATAGTTCCCGAATCTTTTACGTTGAGGCTTCTTTTGAGCATCGATTCTATTAAATCGCCAAGTGTACCAAATACCACAACTATACCAGCAATTACAAGCCAATCTGTTAAGCTTAAAATGCCTAAGTACTTAAAAAACAGATAAGCAACTAAAAAAGTCAGCAATAAACCGCCCAGACTTCCTTCTACCGTTTTCTTTGGCGAATGCTTTTTGAATAGAGGTGTTCTACCTATTTGACTACCAACAAGATAAGCTCCTGTATCGCTCGCCCAAATCATAAAAACAAAAGCAAGAAGCACATAAGGCGAGTATTCAGCATTTTGCATAAATACCACATAGTTGAGCAAACTAAAAGGCAAAGCCAAATATAGTAGCTCAATGTACAAAATTCCAATATTTTCAAAAGGCTTTGTGCTTGATTTGTACAATTCCACTATAGGTATCACTACCAAAATGAGCAAATTAAGCAAAAGTATTTCGGCAGAGAATAATTTTGCTGCATACAGAAAATTGGTTATAAAAAGCGTAAAAGCTGATATTGAGCCTAATACTGTTTGCTGTTTAACTCCTGTTATTAAACTATGAAATTCATTTACAGCTAAATACACAATTAAAAGCATCAAAGCGGCAAACGAATATTGCGAAAAATAAATACAACTAATTAATACAATTGCAAAGGCAATTCCTGTGAGACTTCTTTTTATAAAAGTATTCAAATTTAATTTTTTATAGGGTTAATGATTGCTTTCTTAAAAAAAACAAAACAAAGTTTTAACTGAATTAAAGAATATTTATACTTTCTTCATCAATTCCGCCAAGTACCTCGCTCCATTTATCGAGATATTCTTTTGCTTTTTCAAAATCTTTCTTTTCTATATAAATTGGCATTTCGCCTAATAAAAACATAGAGCTTTTTTCGTTGATAAATACCGATTTTATATTGTTTTGTTTTAAAATTTCTCTCACTATTTCTACTTGATACAGTTTTTCAAAGCGAACTAGTTCCACCCATTCTCTTTTCTGCTCAATGAGTTCTTTGCAATGTTCAACCTTTTCAAAACTTGTATAAAGTTCAATGTGCTTTAAATTATCTTCGGGAGTTACAATGAATTTTGTTAGAATATCAATTCCATCTTTTTCAAGCATTTTAATAGACAAAAAGGCATCAGTTTTGTTTTCGTATTGCTCTACAAAATGCCAACCTACCATTTCGGTTATAACTTCCACAGCAAGTTTGTATTGAGCAGGTTTCACCAACACATCAACGTTTATTAAATGTTTATCCGAAGCTCTGCGCTTAATGATAATACTGTCAATATCGTATTTTGCAAGCTGCTGAACTCTGTAAACGGCTTGTGTTACAGTCTCATAGCTATTTAGCAAAACCCACGGTTTGAATGTATTTATTAGTTCAAAAACTTTTTCGGCATCATCATTTTTTACATAAAGTTCGTATTCATCTACTTGGTTATTTTTAGTGAAAAAAACTTCAATTTGTTCCTTTTCGAGATATTCTTGAACCGTTTTTATGGGTTTAAGTACCGGAAATGAATTTACTTTTGTCCAACCTCTAAATTCTTGAAGCACAATTCCGGCGGCTTCAAAGTCTTGTTGTTCAACATACAACTCAAATTCACCTATCAGAAATGCAGAATCTTGCTTTGCCAAAACAACTGCCGCAATATTATTATTTTTTAAAATCTCTTTGCGTAAGTCAGCCTCGTAAGCTCGGCTAAAACTTCTAATTTTTTTCCAGTTTTCCATAAGTCAAGAATTTTTATACCAACTTGGTATGGTTTATTTTTTTGTTATAAAAAAATATACTTTCATTTGAATTAAAATAAGCACCAGTGCTATTTTAATTTGAGCAAACCTTTTTGTAATCAAATAGAATTTAAGCACTTGGCAAAATGAAATATACTATTTAATTTGGATTGCTACTTATCTTCGATATTACAATTAAATTTACTACTAAAATAAGCTTTTTTTTCTATTTAACAAAATGAAACACGAAAAAAAGCATTTTTTATTTTGCTTGCTTTTATTTTTAAAATTTCTTTGGAAGGCATTCAATTCTTATCAACTCTTTTTGTTACTTATAATCAGACATTTGACATAAAAAAAACAACTAAATGACCGCAAATAAGATTTTCGTTTAAAAAAAAATTCTTCTTAAAAAAAAAAAAAACTATTTGTTAAAGCTTCAATATCTTTCCTTTTTGTTTAACAAAAAAGCCGATACAATATACCGGCTTTTTTAATTTTCTAGATTCTTTTTAAATTGTGTGTTTTTTTAATTGTTCACACTAGTACTAGAACTTCTTTTTCCAAAGATATTTTCTAAATCTTCTGAATAAATTACTTCTCTTTCTAGCAATAAATCAGCTAGTTGAGTAAGACCATGAATGTTATCTATTAATATTTTTTTAGCTTTTGCATATTGAGCATCAACTATCTTTTTTACTTCTTGGTCTATAGTAACAGCAGTTTCTTCTGAATAAGGTTTGTTAAAACTATATTCGCTTTGCCCAGATGAATCGAAAAAGCTAAGATTTCCAAGTACTTCGCTCATTCCATAATAAGTAACCATGGCATAAGCAAGTTTTGTAGTTTTTTCGAGGTCATTGAGTGCACCTGTTGAAATTTTATGAAAGTTAATTTCTTCAGAAGCTCTTCCACCAAGAGTTGCACACATTTCGTCAAAAAGCTGTTCTTTTGTAGTTATTTGGCGTTCTTCTGGCAAATACCATGCAGCTCCGAGTGCTTTTCCGCGCGGAATAATGGTAACTTTGATAAGCGGATTGGCATGTTCGAGCAACCAACTTACCGTTGCGTGTCCGGCTTCGTGATAAGCAATTGTTTTGCGTTCGTGTGGAGCAACTATTTTGTTTTTCTTTTCCAAACCACCAACTATTCTGTCGATAGCGTCTAAGAAATCTTGTTTTTGTATTCGCTCTTTTCCATGTCGTGCTGCTATGAGCGCAGATTCGTTGCAAACGTTGGCAATGTCGGCACCTGAGAAACCCGGAGTTTGTTTAGATAAAAAACCAAGCTCAATGTCGGCATCCATTTTCAAAGGTTTTGAATGTACTTTAAAAATTTCTTCACGCTCGTTGATGTCTGGCAATTCTACATGAATTTGTCTGTCAAAACGTCCGGCTCTTAGTAAGGCTTTGTCCAAAATGTCAGCTCGGTTTGTTGCAGCTAAAATGATAACTCCGCTGTTTGAACCAAAACCGTCCATTTCTGTAAGTAATTGGTTTAATGTATTTTCTCGTTCGTCGTTTGAACTATAAGCTAAGTTTTTGCCTCTTGCTCTACCAATGGCATCAATTTCGTCGATGAAAATAATGCAAGGTGCTTTTTCTTTGGCTTGTGCAAACAAATCGCGTACACGTGATGCGCCTACACCCACAAACATTTCCACAAAATCCGAACCCGACATAGAGAAAAACGGAACGTGCGCTTCGCCAGCTACTGCTTTGGCTAATAAAGTCTTACCAGTTCCGGGAGGTCCTACAAGAAGCGCTCCTTTTGGGATTTTTCCTCCCAAATCGGTATATTTTTCAGGTTGTTTTAAGAAATCGACAATTTCCATTACTTCGGTTTTAGCTTCTGCTAATCCGGCTACATCTTTAAAATCGATTTTTACTTGACTGTCTTCTTTATCAAAGAGTTTAGCTCTCGATTTTCCGATGCTGAATATTCCTCCGGCACCTCCGGCACCACCGCCACTCATTTTTCTGAAAATGAATAACCAAACGGCTACAATGATAATAAGTGGTAATAACCAGCTAATTATCTCTCCCATGTGATCTTTGCGAGTTTCGTAACTTGGCTCAATAGGCAAAGCTGTTGGAAATTCTTTTTGAAGATCAACCATGTTTTGATCAAAAACTTCTACCGATGGAATAGTAAAGTAAAAGTGAGGACCTTCTGGCGAAGAAGGTGTAAAACTTCGGCTCAAAAGTGCTTTGTAATCGCCCGAATTGTAGGCTTCGCTAGTCAGATAAACCTCTGCTCTATCTCGGTTTACTACAATTACTTCTTTCACAGAGTTTTTGCTAAACATTTGTTGCTTAAACTCGCTCCATGTAATTTTTGCAGGCTCACCTCCAAAATCCAAAAACTGTAATCCAAAGAAAATAAGTGCTATAAGCCCATAAATCCAATATACATTAAATTTGGGTTTTGGCTTATTAGAATGATTAAATCCTCCTGAATTGTTTTGATTTTCGCCTTTATTATTGTTGTTGTTGTTTTCTTGTTCTGCCATTATTTTATTAAATCTTATTTATTTCTATCAAAAAAAGATAGAATTTTATATATCCTTCAATATTATTCTACTAAATTTAACAAGATTTATACCAATACTCTGGAATTGTCATTTTTTGCTTCAAAACGTACATTTTGTCAGTTTGTCAAAAAAATGATTGACAAGCAAAGCTATTAATTTTCAAATAAAAATTTAAAGCTAGTTACTGATTGACGTAGGCAAATTTTGCATCTGCCCAAAGTTCTTCTAAGCGGTAAAATTCGCGCCATTCGCGTTGAAACACATGAACTACAACATTTCCATAATCGAGTAAAATCCATTGAGCATTTTCGTATCCACTTTTTCTCCAAACTTTTTCTTTCAAATCTTGGCGTGTTAGATGCTCTATTTCATCAGCTATTGCGCTTACTTGAGTAGTTGATTCGGCATCGCAAATGATAAAATATTCGCAAACTGCGTGTTCAATTTTCTTTAAATTTAAAGCTACAATGTTGTTGCCTTTTTTTTCTTCTATTGCTTCTACTACTTTAGATACTAATTTATCTCCAAATCCTTTTTTTTCAATCATATTTTTTATTAACTTTTTGATAATTGGTTTTTTTTGAAAAAACCTTCAAATAATTATTAATTTTTAGTCAAAAATTATTATTTATTTATATTGGATATTTTAAACGCTTGTCTTTTTATATTTTAGTAAACGAATTTTAAATAATTTGTGATAATGAATTAGAAAAAAACGGTAGCGTAAACAATTTTTCATTCTCTTGAACTCTTTGTAAATCAATAGAAATTTAAATTACTCACTTTTCATTATTCACTTTTGGGCTACTTAATTTAGTTTTTTGCTAAAATAAAGAGAAGCTTTATTTGATAAAAATTGCGCACAAATGTACAAAAATTAATTTTCTTTTTCTATATTCGTTTTTTAAAAATTGTTATTTTTTTTGAATATCCATAATTAATGTATGTATTTCTAATATACATTATTTCTTAAAGCATTAGATAAATATTTGATAATAAATAAAATAGCTAAAATTTAATTTTATAATTTCACTCTTTTTTTAATAAAAAAAATGAAAAACTCTCTTTTATTAATTTTATTTTTGATTCCAATCTGTTTGTTTTCACAGAAAAAAAGCCAAACAAAGGTCTTAATTTCAACTTATTTAGGAAATGAGAAGCGAAATTTTTACGGAAACGAGGCTCCTGAAAAGCTTAATCTGAAATGGAAATTTTATTTGGGCAAAGGACTAAGTTTTGCCTATGGTTATGATAAAGAATGGGTTGGCGCAGGCTGGACAGGACAACCTTTGGTGATTAAAGAAAAAGGTAAAATTTATCTTATTCAAGGCTCCTTTGATTACCATTTGAGAAAAATTGATGCTGAAACAGGCACTGAGGTTTGGAAATACAAGTTCGATGATATTTTGAAAGGCACTGGCACTATTTGGTTCAATAAAAAGGAGAAAAGCAAAGAAAATCAGTTTGTTGTACTTCAAGGCAGTCGGTTTGGATTTGGCAACAAACAGTCGGACAAAATAATTGCAAGTTTTAGAGGCGTATCAATGAATACCGGAAAAGAGCTTTGGCGAATGAATACCAAACGCACAGTTTGTTACTCGCGCGATGTGGACGGTTCGGCTCTTGTAATAAATGATACGGCATATTTGGCGCTCGAAAATGCAATTTTTACTGTCTTTGACCCCGATTTCAACAATCAAAAAATGCTCGATGGAATTTTGCAACCCAATATTTACAATGAAGTTGATTATTACCACATTAGCGATACCATCATTCACGGTACAAACATAGAGTGTGAGTCGTCGCCAACACTTTTGGGCAACCGAATTTACACCAATGCGGGTGTAGGAAAAGTATTTGGCTATAACATAAAAACGCAAAAATTGGATTGGATTTTTGATATTGGTGCTGACTTAAATGGCTCATCACCTGCTACTTTCGATGATTGTTTGCTTATTCCGGTCGAAAAAGATTACATCGAAGGGCGTGGAGGTGTACTAAAGCTCAATCCGGCGAGAGCACCTGAAAAAGCAGTCGATTGGTACTTTCCGGTCGAAAACAAAGATTGGTTTCACTGGAAAGGTGGAATTGTTGGCTCGGTAGCTGTGAACGATGCTACTTTTTTGAAAGGTTTTCCTCGAATTGCAGCTTTTATTGATGCTGCCGGTTTTTTGTATGTGGTTGACCAAGTGAAACTTGATGGCGATAAAAAAGAATTGGCATGGGATAATAAAACCCAATATCCTGTTCCTGTTTGCTATTTGAAAAAGGAAGTAGGTCCTACTATTGCTACTCCTATTATAGTGGGCAACAAGCTTGTGGTGCCTTTGGATAAAGGTTTGCAACTGTATGAATTTGACAAAGATATGAATTTTAAATTGCTTGATGAAATTCCTAATTTGCAAATTGATGCAACTCCGGTAGTTTGGGACGGAAAATTGTACATTGCTTCGCTCGATGGCTATTTGTATTGCTTTGGAAATTAGAAATATATAAAATCACTTAATGAGATTGATTTCTTTTTTAAGCAAAGTTTCGTGATTGCTTCTAATGTTATTCTTTTGTAAATGAAACCAATAACGCTAATTTTAAATAAAAAAAAACCGTTCCAACGTTCTGTTTAGGAACTTGGGAACGTGTTTTTTTATAGGTAGCGAGCTAAATGAAATATAAAATTTAATTTGGCTCACTATTTAGTGTTTGAAAGAAAACTATACATTTCTAGCTTTTGCTCCTAAATTTTCTAATCGGGACTTTTTGAAACACGCTGATTTACTAATTGTTAGGGTAAGCCCATTTAGGGGTTTGGGGCTTTTTTTTCAAAATAATTGAGTTTTTTTTCAAACACTACTTATTGTTTTTATACAAAGTTACAAAATAAAAGAATAAATAAAAAAGCTGAGGCTAAAAAAGTATTTTTTTTTGAATTGATTTAGGATAGCGTTTTACAAAACCTCATCAAAAATGCTCTACCAACTAATTGGAAAGTAATCTTTTAAAAACTTTCCGCTCCAGTGTTTGCCTGTATTTATGCCATCTATAAAAGGGTCGCAAACGCGTGCAGCACCATCGACAATGTCAAGCGGTGGTTGAAAATCGTGAACTTTTTGTTTGTATTTCGATAATTCAGCAGGATCTTCGTCGGTAACCCAGCCTGTATCCACGGCATTCATAAAAATACCATCTTTTGCCAAATCGCTTGCCGAGGTGTGCGTGAGCATATTTATTGCAGCTTTAGCCATATTGGTATGTGGGTGCCGGTCAGCTTTGGTAAAGGTGTGAAATTTGCCTTCCATAGCCGATACATTTACAATGTGTTTTTTTCCGGTAAAATCTTTGCGCATTAAAGCCACCAACCGATTGGTAAGTACAAAAGGAGCTATTGAATTGACTAACTGCACTTCCATCATTTCAACGGGTTCTATTTGTCCCAGTTTCAAACGCCAACTATTGGTTTTTCTCAAATCGACCTGTTGTAAGTCGGCATCTAATTTACCTTCTGGAAAAACCTCGCTGGCATCGTTTGAGTTGTCGAAGCGGTAAGGTATTTGCGAAAGTTGTGCCGAAGCTTTTATTCCTATACCCGGAGTTTTCACATTCCAGTTTACGGCAAGTGCTTTTTCGTGTTCTGTTTCGGAACTGTTGAAGAAATCTATTTCCTTCAAACATTGCTGATGGTGCGAAAGTAATAATTGTACATCAGTTGAATGTTCGTGAAACAATACATTTTCCTTATCCATCAGATGAGAATAAAACGTAGCCGGACGGCGCACCGTTTGAGCGGCATTGTTTATGAGAATGTCCAAGCGTTCGTATTTTTGCTCCACGTAAGTTGCAAATAATTCGACACTAGGAATATGGCGTAGGTCGAGTCCGTAAATATGCAATCGGTGTCCCCAAACCGAAAAGTCCTTTTCTTTTGCAAAACGAATAGCCGAATCGGCAGGAAAGCGTGTGGTGGCAATAACCGTTGCTCCCGAGCGTAACATCATTAAGGTAGCATGATAACCAATTTTTAAACGTGAACCCGTAATGAGTGCAATTTGCCCTGTTAAATCGCACGTTTGAAAACGTTTTGTATAGTTCAAATCGCCACACTCTGTACACATGGCATCGTAAAAATGGTGGATTTCGGTATATTCTTTTTTGCAAACGTAGCAATTTTGTGTGGAAGTTAAATAATGCTTATCCTTTGTTGCGTTTGCCTCATTTAGCGAAAGCTGTTCGGGTGCTTGAAAAACACTTTGCAAGCGTGCACTTCTAATGCTTGATGCAGCTCGTGCTTTACGATTTATATCGGAAAGCTCTTGCTTTTTGACAAGTTTTACCCCTTTGTTTCTTTTTTTTCGCTCTTCTCTATCAGGACGGCTTATTTGCCCCGCAGCCCGCAGCAGTTTTATACGTTGCTCTTCATTTAATAGAATAAGCTGGTCGCCATTTTCAAGCAAGTATTCCAACAACTCAATTGCCTTATCTACTTGGCTTGCATTTATAGTTTGCTCTGATTTATCACTCTTTTCCATTAAGCTTTTTTTTTTTTTTTGAGCTGCAAATTTAATGGCATTTTAGATATTTTCACGCTTTTTTTTTTTATTTTTTTTTGTGGATTCTATTTAGTGTTTGAAAGAAAACTCCTTCTTTTTGAAAAAAAAAGCCCCAAACCCCTAA
>DZBP01000195.1 GCA_022729915.1 Draconibacterium orientale
ACCAAGGCGCATAATACTGAATTGGGTGAGTTATAATAATGGCAAGTTTTTTCATAGTAAATTATTTATTCAAACTGCAAAACTAATTAGTTTTTTTTTAATACGATAAAATATTTTAAATTTGTCCAATTTACAGATTGTTTATAACTTTGCGAAAATAAAAAAGTATTTCGATAACGTTACGATTAAAATATTAACAGAAAACAATATGGAACTTACAATCTTAATGCCATGCTTAAATGAAGCTGAAACTCTGAAAACCTGCATTTTGAAGGCTAAAAAATCACTTGCCGAAAATAAAATTGAAGGAGAGGTTTTAATAGCCGATAATGGAAGTACAGATGGTTCGCAATTAATAGCTCAGGAAAATGGCGCAAGGGTAGTAAATGTAAGTGAAAAAGGTTATGGAAATGCTTTGCGTGGAGGAATTAAGGCGGCTTACGGTAGATATATTATAATGGGCGATGCCGATGATAGTTATGATTTTTCCAATTTACTTCCATTTGTCCAACAACTTAGAGGTGGAAACGATTTAGTTATGGGCAACCGATTTAAAGGAGGAATTGAAAAGGGAGCTATGCCATTCTTGCACAAATACTTAGGAAATCCAGTTTTGTCATTTTTGGGTAGACTTTTTTTTAATATTCCCATTGGCGATTTTCATTGCGGATTGCGTGGATTTTCAAAAGAAGCTTCTGAAAGAATGGGACTTAGAACAACTGGAATGGAATTTGCCAGCGAAATGGTTGTAAAAGCTTCACTTTTTAAAATGAAAATAGCTGAAGTTCCAACAACACTAAAAAAAGATGGTCGCTCACACCCTCCGCATTTGAATACTTGGCGCGATGGTTGGCGACATTTACGCTTTTTGTTGATGTACAGTCCGGCTTGGTTGTTTTTATATCCAGGTATATTTTTAATATTAATAGGTATTATTTTTTCATCAATATTGATTGTTCACCCTATTGAATTTCAAAATATCGTTTTCGATGTACACACATTGCTTTATGCTTCTTCGTTTATAATTTTAGGATTCCAAAGTGTTGTTTTTTATATGTTTACAAAAACATTTGCTATAAATGAAAATTTGCACCCAAGTAATCTGCGTTTTGAAAAGCTACTAAAGCTTTTTTCATTAGAAAATGGGCTTATTGCAGGAGTTTTATTGTTATTGGCAGGTTTACTTCTAACATCTAATGCTTTGTTTTTTTGGAATTCGGTGCATTTTACCGATTTGAATCCACAAGAAATGCTCAGACAAGTAATTCCTGCAGTTACAGCCATTATTTTAGGCATGCAGCTAATTTTTTATAGTTTTATGCAGAGTATTTTAAGCTTAAAAAGAAAGTAAATACATTAATATTCAATTGTATGAGTTCACCAATTGCAAATCAAAGAAAAAATATTTTAAAGAAAAGTCTTATTACTTTTCATAAAAAAGCTTCACATTCTAATAGGACAAAAATTTTATCAAATTATTTTTCTGAAATCATAATTAAAAATTATAATTTTTATGATAAAAAAAATAGAATTTTAGATATTGGAACAGGCGACATGAGTATAGCAGAACAAATTGCAAAACAAATTCCAAATGTAGAATGGAGCTGTATAGATATTCATAAAAAGCCAGAAAACTTAAATGAAGATGCTAGGTGGGATAAATATACTCAATTCAATGGTAAGGATATTCCATACCCAGATGAAAATTTTGATTTTTCAATTTTTTCAGATGTATTGCATCATTCATTAAAAGATGCTAATGATTTACTATCAGAGGCATTAAGAGTTTCAAAATTTGTTTTAATTAAAGATCATTTTGAATATTCTATATATTCACGTAGTATGCTAAAAATCATGGACATCGTAGGAAATTGGGGATATGGAGTTTCAATACCCAAGAAATACTTTTCCATAAAACAATTTAAGAATATAATTCAGCAGAATAAGGCTGAAATTGTTGATTTAAAAATAGGCATTGAATTGTATAAACACTTACCTATTTTAAACATTTTATTATCTTCGAAATGGCAATTTATAGCGTTAATTAAAACTACTAATTAATTTATATAAATAAATGATTAAAAGTAATTTATATTAAAGAATATCTTTATATCTCTTTCTCCCTTGTGTTTTTTTGTACTTCTTTGTTTACTTTTTGGTTAATTAAAATAATTTAAACCACAAACAAGGGTAAAAATATAACTAATTTTGAAGATTTACTTATAAATAAATCCTAAGAATTATAATTTATAATTAAAACAATTAATATTAAATACGAGCTTGTGCAAGTAAAATTTAGGGTATATTCGTAAAAATTTATTTTTAATACAACTAGAAATAGATTAATCTTATAATATTATAAAAGATTTAAACTCGGAAAAATGATTATTTTTATATATAAAAATAAATATATTCTAATTTTAATTATACTCTTATCTGCTGTTTTTTCAATAAATAGAGTAAAAACGCAAAATTGGGGAGATGATTTTGCTCATTATATTCTCCAAGCCAAATATATAGTGCAAGGAATACCTCAATTTGAATCTAAAATTATCTACAATAAACAAATTAGTATTGGTCCACCAGCTTATCCTATTGGTTTTCCGTTACTTATATCTCCAGTTTATGCTCTATTTGGTAATAGTATTGAAGCATTTTTATATTTTATAGATGTTTGTTTGCTATTGCTGGGAATAGTTTTATTCTATTTTTATAAGAATTTTTTCAGCGAGAAATTATCTCTTCTTCTAAGTGTTTTATTTATTTTTAATCCATGGATACTGACAATGAAATCGCATATTATGTCAGATATTCCATATACTTTATTCACGTTTTTAGCTATCACTCTTTTCTTTAAAAAAAATAAAAAAATAGGTGTTTATATTATTTTAGGGTTACTCATTGGTTTTTTAATTTCAATACGAAGTTTAGGTATTAGTATTGCATTGTCTTTTTCTATTGTTTTATTGTATTCAATTTATAAAAATATAAAAGATAAAATTTTTGTAAAAAAAGAATTTATTAATCTTTTTTTTATGAATTTTGCAAGTATATTTCTGCTTGTTCTTTTCGATTGGTTATTTAAAATGCCTAAAGAAGGCTCATATATTGACCAATTAAATTTTACAGAACTAACTAAAATTGTATTATCTAATATAAATTACTATATTAATTTTATTTACAATTATTTTCCATTTAATTTGGAAGCAGCCTCACAATATGAATATTTTAAAGAGAATTTTCCAATTGTAAATATACTTTGGAATATCGGCACAATGCCAATTCGTGCGTTTATTTTTGTTGCTTTATTATTGGGCTTTTTTTATAAAATAAGACAAAACTTTGGCGTTTTATCACTTTTTTTTGTGATATATTTAGGTTTAATTATGCCTTGGAATTTTTCCCCTCCACGATATTTGTTACCTATTTTACCAGTTGTTATTTTTTATTTAGTCGTTGGTTTAAAAAATATTAATGTTAATAAATATATTTATGTATTTGTAATTTCTTTTGTATTTGTGCCGGTTTATTTAAGTGGAATTTATTTTTTGAATAAACAAACAAGTATTGTTCGCGAAGGACCACAAATACAGCAAGCACAAGAAGCATTCGATTATATTAGACAAAATATTCCTAATAATTCAGTTGTTGTTTTCCGAAAGCCCAGAGTTTTGGCACTTTATACTGAAAAAAGAACGATAATTAATACATTGGATTTGGATTTTACGAAATTAAACCAAGACTTTAAGGTCAAAACGAACGAAATTTATTTTTTATTAGATAAAAAGTATTTTGGTAAACCCAATATTCTGAAAATTCAAAACGAGTATGGAAATAATATTCAATTAGTTTGGAATAATAAACGCTTTTATTTGTTAAAGAAAGGGAATACTTGATTGCTTGTAATAAGTTTGCCGGCATTTCTTTTTTCTACAAAATGAAACAATAAGATTGTTGTCATAAATGATAGTATAACCGACAAAATTCGAGTTAGAATAAAATATTCTAAATTTTTAGAAGGTATTATAAAAGATATTAGGTAGTTTGAAAAAATTATCATTGGAAAATGTATTATAAAGAATGAATACGAGCGTTCTCCTATCCAAGTTAAGATATTGATTGACAAAACTTTTTCTAATGCATTTTGGTGCAAACTTAGTATAACCAATGCAAAATAAACAATTCCGAATGACGCAGCAGTATTGGAAGGGAATAAAAAAAGCGATAATAAAATATAAACAACTCCGATTACCAATGCAATTACTCCTTGTTTTTGTGTAAAATCATATTTAGCAATTACTATTCCTAAGAAAAAACAAGGACTATAATATAAAAAAGTATAAATAATATTTAAAGGAAAAGCAGTGAAATACACTTTGGTATGCAACTGTATTTGAATAGAAACAAAAATAAGCAACACAAATGTTGTGGCATAAAAAAGTTTTCCAAAATCAAACCGTGCTAATAAAAAAACAACAAATGGCAAAAGGATATAAAATAAAAATTCAATTTCCAAACTCCATAAAACCGGATTGTAATATGGCGAATGTATATGAAAAATAGGTAATTGACGAATAAAATGAGTAGGATGGAAGCGCATCATTTGCGTTTCAAAATACCAATTTTGGAAAAAATTGGCAATAAAAAAAATACTGGCTGTTACCAATAAAGCCACAAAATATGTAGGATAAAGTCTTTGCAAACGTCTTTTGAAATATTTTAAAGCTTTAAATTCACGTGTTTTATGCAAATACGGTCGAAGTAATAATACGCCACTCAACACATAAAATAACTGAACACCCGAACTGGTCAGAAAATTTAAAAATAATCCAAGATGGTTAAAATTAATAGAGTACAAGTACAATTCAATAGGTTTTGTAATAATGTGGTGCAAAAAAACTAAAAGTATAGCTATTGCTCTTAACCCATCAAGTTGAATTATTCTTTTATCAGAACTCATATTATAATAAGCAATTAGTTTTTTCTAGCTATTATTCCTATTGAATAATCTGGCCATTTTGTTAATTTACTGATAATGCCATCAAAAAGAGGAGGTAAAATACGTAGAGGCAAAATAACAAGCCATGTTAATATTTTAGCTTTGTGTTGATTACGCCACATAATGCCAGTAATTTTTTGACTTAAATACCCTGAACAATAGCTTACTTCTTCAACTTCAAATCCAGCGTTTTCGAGCATAGGTCGTAAATCTTTTTCCCAATATCCACGTCTTACGTGCCAACCGGTTTCTTGAGTCAAAAAAGGTCCATTATCAGATGGAACGATGGCTTTATATCCAAAAAAAGGAGCTGTTAAAAGAAGTTTTCCGCCTTTTTTTAATGTTTTCCCTATATCAATTATAACTTTTTGATCATTCAATATATGTTCGATAACTTCTAAGCATATTGCAACATCAAATTGTTGTGCATAATCTTTTCGTTCGTCAAGCTTTCTAACGTCTTGTATATCAAATTGAATATCTTTTACTTGACACAAAGCAGCCCTTTCTGCAGCAATATCTTGATTTCTTTTGTCCCAACTCAATCCTAAGCTTTGATATCCTCGCTTGGCACTTCCAATTGTAAAAGCACCACTCCCACAACCAACATCTATTAATTTTAGCCCTTTTTGTTTTGGCAAACGTTTTTTTAGCCACCGCCATCTGTCCCAAACCAGCGTATCGCCATGAATAAGTGTTGCCGGAAAGCCGAGTATTTTTACTAA
>DZBP01000043.1 GCA_022729915.1 Draconibacterium orientale
GGTGCTAAATTAAATTACAAAATTAAAAGCGGTGCTAAATTGAATTAAAAGTGGTGCTAAATTAAATTACAAGTGGTGCTAAATTAAATTTTAAAAGAAAAAAAAGTTTAAAATATTTTTTAGTTTGTTGAAAATTAATTATTTTTGTAAAAAAAAAACAACCAAATGATAGTAAGAAATATTCAACAAAAGATAATAGGTGCACTAGATAATTTCAGAATTATTTACATCGATGGTGCAAGGCAAACAGGTAAATCTACTTTTGTAAAAGAGTTGGCTGCAAACTTAAATTATACTTATGTAACTTTTGACGACGATGATGCTTTTGATTTAGCAACAACAAATAGCAAACGTTTCTTTGAAACCTATTTGCCTCCCATTGTTATTGATGAGGTACAAAAAGTTCCTAAAATTTTGAATATTATAAAATTATTTGTCGATAATAGTCAAGCGAAAGGGCAATTTATTTTGACAGGTTCTGTTGATTTGCTCAAATCGATGAACATTAGCGAAAGTTTAGCCGGAAGAATGGCGGGTTTCAAACTTTTCCCTTTTTCCTATTCCGAACTCAAAAGCACAAATTTCAATTTAATAGATGTACTTTTCCAAGAAAATTTTTACACCTATTTTGCAAATATCGAAAACAAAACCGATAAAATTATGTGTGAAAAATTAGTTCATGGAAATTTTCCAGAAATAAATACCATTGTGCCAAAATATAGAAAACAATGGTTCGGAAATTACCTTAAAGCGCGTATTAGCAAAGATATTTCAAGTTTGACCGAAAGTAATTTGCGCAAATTGGACAAGATGCCCGATTTGTTTACTGTTTTAGCCGCTCAAACCTCTAATTTGTTAAATATAAACAATATAGCTCAAAAATTAGCTTTATCTCCTCAAACCGTCGATAATTATGTTTATCTTCTCGAAGGTTTATTTTTGATTGATAAATTAAAGCCTTATGCTAAAAATATTTCGGCACAAGTAAAAAAAATGAACAAAATGTATTTTGTTGATACAGGAATAGTTAGCTATTTAATAAAAGCAACTCCCGAAAAATTATTGTTTGATAGAACTCTTTACGGTCAATTGCTTGAAAATTATATTTTTAACGAAATTCAAAAGCAAATTTCTTTTTCTGATTTTGAGTATGACGTTTCATTTTATAGAGATAATAAAACAAACGAAGTCGATTTTGTAATTGAAAATGAGGACGGTAAATACATTTGCATAGAAGTAAAAAGTGCACAAAACATTACCGATGAGGATTTGAAAGGTTTGAGAATTTTTTACAATCTCAACAAAGAAAACATTCAAGCTATGTACCTTTTTTACGGCGGAGCTACTATTTCAGCACGCAAAATAGCGGATACTTCGGTTGTTTTATTGCCACATCATTTTTTATTTTAAGCACGAGTGCTATTTTAATTGGAGCAAACCTTTTTGTAATCAATTAAATTTTAAGCACTTGGCGAAACGAAATCTATAATTTAATCTGGTTATTTGTTTAAAAGATAAAACTATATGAAAATCATATTTTTAGGCGCAGGAAATTTAGCTACAAATTTAGCTTTGGAGCTGCACCAAAAGAACTTTGAAATAATCCAAATTTTTAGCCGCACGTTAGATGCGGCTAAAAATTTAGCCGAAAAAGTAAATGCTCAATATACCAATAGGTTAGAAGAGCTATCTGAACAGGCAGATTTATATATTTTAGCAATAAAAGACGATGCAATTGGCTCATTATTAGAGAATTTATCGCTTAAAAATAAATTAATAGTGCATACTGCCGGAAGCATTTCAATTGATATTTTCAAAAATAAAGCTTTAAATTACGGTGTTTTTTATCCTTTACAAACCTTCACTAAAAATAAAAAAACAGATTTTTCAAAAATTCCTATTTGTCTGGAAGCAAATTCATTAGAAAATTTACAAATTTTAAAGAATGTGGCTCAAAAACTAACTTCCAACGTACAAATTCTCAATTCGACACAACGAAAAACGATTCATTTGGCTGGAGTTTTTGCTTGCAATTTTACGAACCATTTACTTGCAATTGCCGATGAAATTCTTGAAAATGAGCAAATTAACTTAGATATTTTGTTCCCATTAATCAATGAAAGCATTGGGAAAGCGCAATTCGAAAAACCACACAAAATACAAACTGGACCTGCCATTCGCAACGACCAAAAAGTTCTTGATTCACATCTTGCTTTGCTCGAAAAAAATACTACTTTTGTCGAGATTTACAAACTATTAAGCAAAAGCATTTTCAATTTTTCACAAAATAAGCAATAAAAATGACTGGAAATTTTAAAGAAGATTTAACACAAATAAAAGGATTTGTTTTCGATGTAGATGGAGTTTTGGCTAGCCCAATTATTTATTTGCACCCATCGGGCGAATTTATGCAATCCATCAACACCAAAGATGGTTATATTTTGCACTATGCAATTAAAAAAGGTTATCCAATTGCAATAATTTCGGGTGGAAACATCGATTCGATGAAGAAAAGATTCAAAAATATAGGAATTGAGCATCTTTATTTCAATTCGGACAATAAAATGCGCGATTTTAATCATTTTTTAGAAAAAACGAAGCTTTCTGCTAGCCAAATTCTATATATGGGCGACGATATTCCCGATTTGGAGGTAATGAAAACAGTTGGAATGCCTACTTGTCCGGCTGATGCAGTGCCAGAAATTAAAAATTGTTCAAAATACATTTCTACTCAAAAAGGCGGCGAAGGTTGTGTGCGCGATGTTGTAGAGCAAGTACTTAGGGTTCAGGCAAATTGGATTTGATGTTTTTTTTTTTATTTTTTGTTGTTTGTTACTTTTAGTTTAAGTATTTTGTTTTAATTTGTTTATTTTCAGCGTCATATTATAATAATTTCAAATTGACTTCGGTTCAGATGTTGCAAAAAAGTAGTTTGTTTTATTAGATTTGCCTATCTTGTTTCAAATTAAATCTTTAATAGTATGCTATTTTGTATGAGACAACTATTTTTGTTATTTGTTGATTTCAAAGCACTTAGGCATTACTAAACAGTGAATTGCATATAATTCACATCTTTATTTTTTAGAAATAAACATTCGAATACAAAATTTTTTGAGAAAGTTTTGTATGTGTTTTTTTACCGAATTATTTTTTTATCGAAGAGATTAGACTTGAAATAGTTTGTAAAAAAATATTATTGCTAAAAAAACTTAAATTATTGTATTGTAGATATTTAAAACAAAGAACAAATGAAAATAGCAAATCATGTAGGTGAACTAATTGGAAAAACGCCATTAGTTAAAATTAACCGATTGACTTCGGAAAGTGTGGCTACTGTTGTGGCAAAATTGGAATATTTTAACCCGCTTAATTCGGTAAAAGACCGTATTGGTTGGGCAATGATAGAAGATGCCGAGCAAAAAAAATTACTTGACAAGGAAACAGTAATTATTGAACCCACAAGTGGAAATACCGGTATTGCATTAGCATTTGCTTGCGCAGTAAAAGGCTATAAATTAGTACTTACCATGCCCGAAAGCATGAGTATGGAACGCCGAAATATTTTAAGAAGTTTTGGTGCTGAATTGGTTTTGACAGAAGCATCACTAGGCATGAAAGGAGCTGTAAAAAAAGCCGAAGAATTACGTGAAACTTACAAAAACTCTATCATTTTGCAACAATTTCAAAATCCTGCAAATCCAGAAATTCATCGCAAAACAACTGCCGAAGAAATTTGGCAAGATACTGATGGTAAGATAGATATACTTGTAGCCGGAGTAGGAACAGGAGGAACAATCACGGGTGTTTCGGAAGTAATTAAGAGCAGAAACCCTAATTTTAAAGCGATTGCAGTTGAGCCCACTGCATCTCCAGTTTTGAGCGGAGGAAGTGCCGGAGCGCACAAAATACAAGGAATAGGAGCGGGGTTTGTACCCGATATTTTGAACCGAGAAATAATTGACGAAATTTTTCAGGTAGAAAATGAAATGGCTATTCACACAGCCCAGCGTTTGATTAAAGAGGAGGGAATTTTTGCAGGAATATCTTCAGGAGCAGCCATTTATGCAGCTATTGAGGTTTCTAAAAGACCCGAAAATAAGGGAAAATTGATTGTTGTAATTTTGCCAAGTTGTGCCGAAAGGTATTTGAGCACTGATTTATTCAAATTCTAATTGAAAGGAAATTAAATATGTATAAATCATTACTTTCTAATACATTAGAAAAAACTGTTGATGCTTTGGCTAAGAATTATTTGCAAAATTCATCGTCGCAGAATTTTGGAGCTATGCCTTCAAAAATTCAATTGAAGCAAATTGTAGAAATAATTAATGAGGTAATTTTTCCGGAATATTTTAGCAAATCGGGCTTAGACCAAACAACACTGAAATTTTACATTTCGGGCAGATTGGATATTTTGTACAAAAAACTATTCAATCAGATTTATAAAAGCTTGAAATTTAGTGGATTTCAACAAAATGTGAAAGAAAAAGCAAAAGAAGCAAGTTTGCTTTTTATAGATCAAATACCCGAAATTGGAAGATTGTTGTGGCTTGACATTCAGGCAATTTATAATGGAGACCCGGCTGCAAAAAGTAAAAGCGAAATAATTCTTTGTTATCCGTCGGTAGTCGCCATCATTCATTATCGTGCAGCGCATGAACTATTGAAATTGCAAATTCCTTATATTCCTCGAATTATTGCAGAACTTGCTCATTCTGAAACGGGTATCGACATTCACCCCGGCGCAAAAATTGGCGAAAGCTTTTGCATCGACCATGGCACGGGAGTTGTAATAGGCGAAACGTGCATTATTGGCAATTATGTTAAAATCTATCAAGGAGTTACGCTTGGAGCAAAACGTTTTGAACTCGATGAAAACGGGAATCCAATAAAAGATATTCCAAGACACCCTATTATAGAAGACAATGTTACAATCTATGCAAATGCTACTGTTTTAGGTCGCATCACAGTAGGTAAAAACTCAGTAATCGGTTCGAATGTTTGGATAACTAAAGACGTTTCAACTAGCACTAAATCAACGATTTCTAATGTTGTTGACGATTATTCGATTTAAGCACCAGTGCTATTTTAATTAGAGCAAGCCTTTTTGTAATCAAATGAATTTTAAATACTTGGCAAAATAAAATATATATTTAAATTTGGTTTACTACATATTAACGTACTTTATATAAATTTAACGAAACCAGTAGATTTAAACTATTTTATGTGAAATTTTGTAAAACTACAACTTAAAAAATGTAGGAGTCTTTAGTTTTTTACAGAAATAACTACTAAACAGTAAGTTATTTGTGTAGAAAACTAAAGCTAACTTTTATTTAAACAATCCAAAATTGTGCATTTATTTGCACATTTCTTACTATTTTAGGTTTATAAAAATTATTTCAATTTTATAAAAAAAACAAACCGAACACTTTTTACAGCGGGAACGCAAATAATTCCTTTCGTTTTAAAAAATTAACAAATACCAAATTCCATATTTCCAAAATCTCGTTAATGTTAAATTTTTGTTTAATGTGCAAACGGTTGCATAATTTTTTTGTTAAAAAACTTTAACAGTGCAAACGTTTGCATTCAGATATTTGCATAAAATCCTTAAATGTAATGTTTTATTATTCAAATTTATTTTGTATTTTTGAAAAAAATTAAATTAATTAACATTAACTTAAAAATTAAAACATATTTTATTAAATTTGCTTTTAGCAAAATTAAAATTATTTAACAATTAATTATTAATCTTAAAATTACTAACTAAATGAAATGTAAAATGCAAAAATTAAACAAGCTAAGATTACTTTTCATGCTCTTTGCTTTGTTTGCATTTGTAGGTGCAAACGCACAGAGTACAGTATCGGGCGTAGTAACCGATGCAACAAACGGTGAGCCTATTCCGGGCGTAACTGTTATGGAAGTAGGTACTTCAAACGGAACTATGACCGATGTAGATGGAAGCTTTTCGTTATCTGTAAATGCTGAAACTACTCTTAAATTTTCGTTCATTGGCTACGATTCACAAGAAGCTACTGTAACTCCCGGAAATCAAGTAACTATTCAATTACATACATCTTCTACCGATATAGAAGAAGTAGTAGTTATTGGTTACGGACAAGTAAAAAAAGGCGATGCAACCGGTGCAGTAACAACTGTAGGTGCCGACGATTTTAACAAAGGTGCTTTAACTTCGGCTCAAGACCTTATCGTAGGTAAAGCTTCGGGTGTGGTAATCACTTCTAGCGGTGGTGCACCAGGTAGTGGTTCGCAAATTAGAATTAGAGGTGGTTCTTCGCTTCGTGCAAGTAACGATCCTTTGATTGTTATTGATGGAGTTCCAGTAAGTAACGAAGGTATTAGTGGTTCATCTAACCCACTTGCTTTTATAAATCCTAATGATATTGAAACTTTTACTGTTTTGAAAGATGCTTCGGCTACAGCAATTTATGGTGCTAGAGCTTCTAACGGTGTAATTCTTATCACTACCAAAAAAGGTAAAAAAGGTGCTATTAAAGCAAGTTACAATGGTAATCTTTCAATAGGTAAAGCTGCTAAATTTCTTGAAGTTTACGATGGCGATGCTTTCAGAGCTCTTATTCAAGACCGTGTGGACAACCATGGTTTGACTGATTTTGCTCTTACTCGTTTGGGTACAGAAAATACTGATTGGCAAGCTGAAATTTACCAAACTGCTATTTCGCACGACCATAACGTAAGCGCAAGCGGTAGCGTAGCTGAAGTTCCTTTCCGACTTTCGTTTGGTTATACAGACCAAGATGGTTTGTTAAAAGAATCTAATATGCAAAGGACTACTTTCAACCTATCGGCTAACCCTTCTTTGTTGGATAATACTTTGAAAATTGATTTGAATGCCAAAGGCATGTACACCAATTACAATTTTTCTAACACCGATGCGATAGGTGCTGCGCTTCAATTCGACCCAACCCAGCCTATTATGAATGGAAATACAAAATATGGTGGTTATACAACTTGGACTGATTTAAGTACTGGTGGTAATTTGAATGATGCTCCAAACAATATTGCAACTAAAAATCCTGTTGCAGCTATTAATTTAAGAGACAATACTTCTAAGGTGCAACGTTATTTAATGGGTGCTAAATTTGATTATGCGGTACCAGTTGTTGAGGGCTTAAATGCTACTTTGAATATGAGTTATGATTATTCAACAAGTAAAGGTAATGACAATACCGATCCTCTTGCAGGTTGGAGTTATAGAGAACCAGGACAAAATGCAAAACAATATACACAAACAGTAACAAATAGTTTACTAGATTTCTTTCTAAATTATTCAAAAGAATTGGGTAGTACAAGTAAACTTAATTTAACTGGTGGCTATTCTTGGGAGCATTATTACAATGAAGGCGAAAACTCAAGGCATTCTTGGGAAATGATTGATAACGAATATACTGATACAGATACTACTCAATACAAAAATGAATACTATACAGTATCTTTCTTCGGTAGAGCAAACTATTCTTTGATGGATAAATATTTACTTACGGCTACAGTTCGTTACGATGGTTCTTCTCGATTTGCTTCTGAAAACCGTTGGGGGTTATTCCCAGCTTTCGCTTTTGCTTGGAAATTGAACAACGAAGGTTTCTTGGCTGATGTAGATGCTATTTCTAACTTGAAATTGCGCTTAGGTTGGGGTGTTACCGGACAACAAAACATTCCCGGTGGTTTCTACCCATACATTCCTACTTATACAGCTAGCCAACAAGGTACTTACTACCAATTTGGTAATACATTCTACTCAACTCTTCGCCCAGATGCTTACGATAAAAACTTGCAGTGGGAAGAAACAACTACTCAAAACGTAGCGCTTGATTTTGGCTTTATGGACGATAAAATTACTGGTTCGGTAGATTTATACAAACGTACAACTGATAACTTAATTAACGAAGTACCTATTGCTGCTGGAACAAACTTCTCTAACTTCTTGGTTACTAACGTTGGTTCGTTAGAAAACAAAGGTTTTGAAGCGAATTTAACTGTTCGTCCTATTTCTACTTCTGATATGAGTTTAGAAATTTCAACTAATTTTACTTACAACGTAAACGAAATTACTAAACTTACTATGGTAGATGACCCAACTTATGTAGGTTACGATGCTGGTGGAATAGCTGGTGGTGTAGGTAACAATGTTCAAATAAACAGTATAGGACAATCCGCTAATACCTTCTTCTTGTTCCAACAAGTTTATGGTGCCGATGGTATGCCTATTCAAGGTTTGTATGTGGACAGAAGCGGAAAGGGTGGAACTGTATCGGGTAATAACTTAAACAAATACTACGTTCACAATCCTGCTCCTCAATACCTTATTGGTTTGTCATCGCGTTTGAACTACAAACAATTTGATTTCTCTTTCTCTGGTCGTTTCAACATTGGTAACTATGTTTACAACAACAACGCTTCTAACATAGCACTTTACCAAAATGTTTACAACCAATCAGGTTATGCTTCAAACATTTTAACGGCTGTTGAAAATACTGAATTTGAAACTGCACAATATTGGTCTGATTTATACTTAGAAAATGCTTCTTTTTTCCGTATGGACAACATTAGCTTTGGCTATAGCTTCGACCAACTATTTACTGAAAAATTGAACGGCAGAGTAAGTCTTGGTGTAGATAATGCGTTTGTAATCACAAACTACACGGGCTTAGATCCAGAAGTAGCCGGTGGTATCGACAACAACATTTACCCACGCCCAAGAACTTTCATTTTTGGTGTTAGCCTTAATTTCTAATTCTAAAAACTAAGTTTTATTTTTAATAGAATTTAAAATTTATAAAATAGTATAATATGAAGAAAATAAAATTATCATATATTTTAATCCTCATCGTAGCAGTTGTATTTGCCTCATGCGTAAAGGATTTAGATGTAGAACCTATCGACCCAAATGTTTCTACACCCAACAACGTATTTAAAGATGAAGCAGCCTACAAACAAGCATTAGCTAAAATTTATGCAAGCTATGCAGTGAGTAGTCAGGGCGGAAGCTCGGGTGCCGATATTCGCGGTATTGACGAAAATTTTGGTAACTACTTACGCCAATTATGGGGTTTGCAAGAACTTAGCACCGACGAAGCTATCATGGCTTGGAACGATGCTACCATCAAAAACTTCCACTGGCATACTTGGGCACCAAACGATGTATTCATTGCAGCCCTTTATTCACGTATTTTTTACTCAATAGCTGTTGCTAACGAGTTTATTAGAACTTCTACAACCGCTTTAGAGAGTGCTGAAGGTACGTTTGCCGAAGATTTGAAAAAATATAGAGCAGAAGCCCGTTTCTTAAGAGCCTTCTCTTATTATCATGCTATTGATATGTTTGGAAATGTACCTTTTGTAACAGAAGAAGATGCGCCGGGTGCTTTTTTTCCAGAGCAAATTAGCAGAGCTGACTTGTTCAATTATGTAGAAAGCGAATTAAAAGCCATCGAAACCGAACTTGGCGCACCTCGTTTTGAATATGGTAGAGCAGACCAAGCTGCGGCTTGGATGTTACTTGCTAAGCTTTATTTGAATGCAGAAGTTTATCTCGGAAATGGTAATGCTAAATATACCGAAGTTATTACTTACACAAAAAAAGTAATAGCCGCTGGTTATGTTATTGATCCAAACTACCAACAACCTTTTGCTGCCGACAACAACGTAAGTACAGAAATTATTTATCCAATTTGTTTTGACGGTACTAATACTCAACAATATGGTGGCATGACTTTCGTTCTTCACGCTTCAAACGGAGGTGGAATGCCACTCAACGGTATTGACGGTGGTTGGGGTGGTATTCGTACCATCAAAAACTTTGTAGAAGGAAAATTTGGACTTAATGAAGGCAATTTTAATTCTAACAAAGAATTTAAAGGTGCCGACAAAAGAGGAATGTTCTTCTTCGACAAAGAAAGCTGGAAATGGAGCGTTTCTAACGTTGGTACATTTACTGACGGTATTGGCGTTACAAAATTCAAAAATGTAAAACCCGATGGCTCTCCTGCTCCTAATGCTCATCCAACGTTTGCAAGTACCGATTTTCCTGTATTTCGTTTGGCTGATGCCTACTTAATGTATGCCGAAGCCGTAAAACGCAACGGCACCGGCGGCGATGCAACTACGGCACTTGGTTATGTAAATCAATTAAGAACAAGAGCTTATGGCAATACTTCAGGTAACATTAGCTCGGGCGAACTTACTCTTGATTTCATCTTAGACGAAAGAGCAAGAGAACTTTACTGGGAAGCTCACAGAAGAACCGACTTAATTCGCTTTGGCAAATTTACTGGAGGTACTTACGTGTGGGAATGGAAAGGCAATACCCAAGCTGGAACAACTACAGAAGCCTATCGTGATTTGTATCCTATTCCTTCTAACGATATTAATGCAAACCCTAATTTGAAACAAAATACAGGGTACTAGTTTTTTTTAACAAAATACAATTCCAAAGTGTTACTACTTTGGAATTGTTAAAAAAATATTCTAACTTTTAAAATTTAGAACAAATGAGAAAAAATATAATTGTAATTTTAGCATTTTTAATTGGTAGTTTCGCTTTCTCATCGTGTGAGACCGATCTCGAAAAAATTACCATTAAAGAAGCTCCCGGTGTATCAGAATTAGGTGCAATACCTACTTTAGATGCCACTGCATTCAACCTCGAAAAAATAAACGATATCATTACCCTTACTTGGACTGCTGCAGATTTTGGTTTTCAAGCCTCTACTACTTATACTTTAGAAGTTGATGCTGCTAACGGAGATTTTTCTGCTCCTATTAGTATTCTTAGCACTCAAGCTTTAACTGCTACTATTTCGGTAGGCGACTTCAACAAAAAATTATTAGGCGCAGGATACGACAATTTTGATGTTTCTGTTTCTATGAAAGCACGTATTGTAGCTAGTGTAGCTTCAAATGTTACTGCAATAGCTTCTACTCCTGTTGCTTTTACGGTAGTTCCTTTTGCTACTTCATTTCCTCCTATCTACATGATAGGTGCCGCTACAGGCGGTTGGGATCCGACTCTAGCTGTAGAAGTACGTAGCACAGCTCCAAACGTATATTCTTGTATAGCTTATTTCATTCAAAACGAAACATTCCGATTCTTTGCTCAAGCTGCCTGGGGTACTTCATACAACTATCCTTGGTTCCCTACTGGCTCAGTATCGACTATGTTTGAAAATGCAAACGATAACGATTTGAATTTTAAATTCTTGCAACCAACTGGTTATTACAAAGTTACTGTTAATTTAAAATTAAAGACAGTTAGTATGGAAGCTGTAGCTGAACCTAAAATGTTTATGACAGGTGCTGCACTTGGTGGTTGGAACTGGACTACCGACTATGTACAAATGACTTGGAAAAGCGATGGTAAATACGAAGCAATAACCGAATTTGCTGTTGAAACATTCCGTTTCTTTGCTCAAGCCGATTGGGGTCCAGATTCTTACAACTATCCTTATTTTGCTGATGGTACTGTTTCCGCTTTATTTGAAAATGCTAACGATGGCGACAAAAACTTTAAATTTATCGGAACTCCGGGTATGTATAAAATTAAATTAAATATGCTCGATAAAATTGTAGAAATGGAAGCTGTTCCTACAAAATAATTTATAAGTAAAAAAAAACTAAAAGCCTGCAATTTTCTTGCAGGCTTTTTTTTTCAAAAAGAAAACTTTGCGAAAAGTTTAGCGAAATAGGCAATAAAGCAAAAAAGGATTTCGTTAAATAGCAGTTTAAATTTTTTAAAAATTAAGAATATGAAAAAAATTATTACGGTGTTATCGTTTTTGATTCTTGTAAGTAGCAGTTTATTAGCACAAACTATAACTTTTGAATCTCTTGAAATTAATTATGGCGAAATTGTGAAAGGCGCTGATGGTGTGAGAGTTTTTAAGTTCACTAATACAGGAACAGCACCATTAGTTATCTCAAATGCAACATCTTCGTGTGGTTGCACAGTGCCTTCCTACCCAAAAGAGCCAATAATGCCCGGAGCTTCAAATACGATTACTGTTAGATACGACACAAACAGAGTAGGAGCTTTTACAAAGAATGTTACTCTAACTACCAATGACGAAAGCAATTACAATGTACGTTTGAAAATATATGGTTCAGTGAATGAAAGTTCGGGTCAATAAAACCGTTCAAATCAACAAATCATCGTATCAATCCGTTAAATTGATACGATGACTATCTTTAAATTTTAGAAATTAAGTAGTGAACCAAATTAAACTGATAAGCACTAAGACAAAATAAATTGTACATTTCATTTTACCAAGTGCTTAAAATTTATTTGATTACAAAAAGATTTGCTCCAATATAAAAAGCACTGGTGCTTATTTGCGAGCATGATGAGCCAAAGCCCATTTTATTTTCTCATAATCTATTTTTTCTTCCAATTTGAAATAAAGAGATTTTAAAGTAAGTTCTTCCTCTGTTTTGCAGGTATTTATAACTGAAAGAATCGTTTCGAGTTCTTCTGGTGTTATAAATTTATGAATATCAATGTTTTTGCCATTTTCGTACATCAACGCCAAATGACCAATGACGGTGAGAGAACCTAAACCACGCTTTTTTATAATTTGCTGAACACTAAGTTTTTGTATGCTGAAATAAAAATAAGTAAGCTTTGGGCTCGAACCTACAATATTTTTTTTCTGCGAAAGTTTTTCCTCAATAAACAAACCTATGGCGTGCGAAAACTCCAAGCCATATTTGACCAGCTTTTCTTTGCTAACTCCTTGAATTGTTTTAAAATCAGCACCATCAATTGGTAATTTTTCAACCATTTCGCGCAAACTGACATCACTAAAAATTAAGTGAGGAGCTAAATTTTCTTTTTCAGCCAATTCTTTGCGTTTTTCGTTCAAAAGGCTAAACAATTCCATTTCAAGCTGTTCTTTAACGGTGAGAGTAGCAACAACTTTTGCTTCTTGCTTTTGTTCTACTTCCGAAAAGTTCACCATTTTTACCTGCTTTTTTTTGTAAAGCACATCTTGGCTTGCTTCCGTAAGTTGAAGTGTATTTCCTTTATTATAAGCTATTTCGATGTAGCCATGATTCAAAAGTTGCAAAATGTACTGTTGCCATGCCTGAAAACTTATATCTGAACCAGCACCGTAAGTTTTAATTTCGTGGTATTTATTTTCAAAAATCTCACGCGCTTGTGAACCTCGTAAAACATTGATTAACATATTCATACCCACATTACCTTGCAAACGACTAAGTGCCGAAAGAGCTTTTTGTGCGATAATTGTCCCATCGAAACGCTTAGGAGGATTGCTGCAAACATCACAATTACCACAGTCATTTTCAAGATGTTCGCCAAAGTAAGCCAGCAAAATTCGTCTTCTGCAACTTACACCTTCGCAGTATTCGAGCATTCTATTTAGCTTTGCTTCTTCAATCTCTTTTCGACCACTTTCTTCTAAAAATTTCCGGTAAATTATCACATCTTGAAAACTGTAAAATAGCAGAGTATCAGCAGCTAAGCCATCACGTCCGGCACGTCCTATTTCTTGATAAAAGCTTTCAATATTCTTGGGCATGTTGTAATGAATAACCCAACGTACATTCGATTTGTCAATTCCCATTCCAAAAGCAATGGTGGCGCAAATAATGTCCACTTTTCCTTTCAAAAACTTATCTTGTGCCTTCGAACGTGCATCTGAAGCCATGCCGGCATGATAAAAAGTAACTTTCAAACCCGATTTTTTCAATTTTCCGGCTAAATCTTCGGTACTTTTTCTACTCAAACAATAAATAATGCCGGATTCTCCATTCCGTTGGTCTATAAAACGGATTATTTGTTCAAATTTTTTCAAACCTTGACGCACCTCCAGCTTCAAATTAGGTCTGTCGAATGAAGCGATAAATTTTTCGGGTTCAACCAAGTTCAAATTATCGGCAATATCTTCACGAGTCAATTTGTCGGCTGTGGCGGTGAGCGCAATTATGGGTACGTGCGGAAAAAACTCTTTCAGTATTTTCAGTTTGGTGTATTCGGGTCTAAAATCGTGTCCCCATTGCGAAATACAATGCGCTTCATCTATTGCAAAAAGGCTTATATTCAACTCTTTGATGAGCGAATAAAAATCCTGTGTCATAAGTTTTTCTGGAGAAACGTATATTAGCTTAACTTTCTTATTTACAATATCTTGCACAATATCATTTTCTTCATCTCTCGAAAGTGAACTATTTAAAAATGCCGCTGCAATTCCGTTGGCACGCAAACCTTGCACTTGGTCTTTCATCAGTGCTATAAGTGGCGAAATAACAACCGTTAAACCCTCAAAAAGTAATGCCGGAATTTGAAAACAGACCGATTTTCCACCGCCGGTCGGCATTATCAAAACCACATCTTTTTTTTGCACAACCTTCTCTATTACTTCAAATTGCATAGTCCTAAAATGGTCATAACCAAAATACTTTTTTAGTATTTTAAGCGCATTTTCTTTTAAATTTTCGGCGGTTGAATTCATTGGAATTTCTATTTTTTTTTGTATGTTTGAAAAATATTCTTTGCAAAGATAGTTTCAATTTTTTTAATAATAAAACATGAGAAAAATAATTTCATTTCTGGTTTTGATGCTTATTTTGGTTGTTTTTTTAGTTCTGGCATACATTTTTTATGTAAACAAAGAAGTTCAAAAGCTTGAAAATCAACTTTATAATTTAACAAAAGTATATACTCCTCTCAAATTTAAAATTTTGGACAAAAAAGACGGAATCTTTTTTTTGAAAATAAAATATTACGATTTGGACAGCAATCAAATAGCCGAAAAAGACTATAAAATAAAAGGAAATGAGTTGGCGTTCGATTTTTATGTGTTTGCGCATGACGAGCAAAACTTTGCCTTTCCGTATGCCATTTTTACCGACCAAATAGCGCCCAAAGATGCAATATTAATTGTAAACGATTATAATTCAGAGGATTTTCCTCAAATTTTTTCTTTTCAACAAATTGACAAGAAACATTTTGAGTTTTTATCAAAAAAATATAACCAATTATTAAGAAAAAACCTTACTTTTGGCAACGATTTTGGCAATTCCATACACGATATTAAGGAACTCAAGCAGTTTGAAGTAGGAGTTGTTTATAAATTTATAGTTCACTCAAAAGGCGGAATAGAAGTGTTGGTTGATTAAACATAATCGATTGATTTTTAAATAAATAGAACAGATTTTTTATATAAAAGAGCAATACAACAATGAAAGAAACATTAGAATTTATGACCGAATTGAACTGGTTTTTGAAACCAATTTCGGATTTTATTATTTGGGCTTTTACTACAAAAATCGGATTAATTATTATGGGCATTTTATTTGCTCTTTACGTAATATTTTCGGTTATAAATGCTATTTACAAGCGCGAAATCTCACACAAGGGCACTTCTTCTTATGGAAGCGGGCATATTTCGGGCTTTGAAAAAATATACATTGTTTTAAGCCAGTTGGTAAATATTGCCTTAGGAATTGTTGCCAAATTGCCTGTTTTGTTGGGAGTTTTGATTTTGTTTTTTGCCATTGTTGGCATTTCAAAATCCTTCGACCAATTAAATTCCTTTATGAACGCTGAGCAAAAAATGAAAGAGCTCAATTCATTGATAAATCAGCTCAATAAAAGTTATAAAGTAGCTGATGTAGAAGTTATTGACATGGTTTTTGATATTGCAACCAGCGAAACAACTACCAAACTCAAAATTGATTTTTACGATTACGAAAACTCAGGGAAAGTAGTTAGTTCTCAGAATATTACTATGAAAGGAAACGACTTTTATTTTGATGCTTTGGTTTTGAATTTTGAATACAGCGCGATTACGCAAGGACGCAAAGTAAATTTAACGTTGCCTTACCGCATTTTTAGCAACGAAGTACCAATGGAACAGGCAGTTATGCTCGAATATTCCGACAAAAACGGCGTTCCTTACATTTTCAATCGTTCGGCAAGCGAAATTTATGCCATGCCTACCGACAGTTTCGATGTACGATTGAAAGAAATATTAAGCTTTGCCAAAGACGACAAAAAAGCTAAAGAACAAGGAGTTAGAAGTTTCAGTGGCAATGCTGTTCACAAGCGTTTGTTCAAGGGCGCACAAGAAACAATTTGGATAGAACAAACCGGAGGAATTGTAATGCGCACCAAAGGAGTTTTTTAAATAGTTGGTAATTAAGAGTATAGTACTTGGAAATGGCTAATAAAAAAAAGGAATATTTTTTTATTAGCTCATTCTCATTTTATAACACAAACACTTTAATAAATTATCACTTTGTAGCGAATAAAAATTTTTTTAAAAATATAAAATTTAGCACTAAAAAACATCAATAGGAACTATGGAAAAAGAAAATTTAATCAGCCAATTGCAGATGGCAATAGCCAAAGGACAATTAGAAAAAGTAATCGAGTATTTTATCAACAATTTGAAATTATTCGATAACTATTTGGTTAATAACATTATACAGGTAAGTGCGTATTACAAAAGTAGCAAAGACGATTACGCATCGCAATTAATCGACGAAAAAGACTTCCGACAAGCCAAAGCCAAAACCACATCGAGCCTGCTTATGATTTTGGACGATTTGCCCGAAAACATAAATTATCCGGTATTTTCTGACGCAAATTTGCCCAAAGAAGAGCCAAAACCGGAAAGCCAAAAGCCAAAAACCGCGAGTTCTCATGCCGAAATGATAGAAACTTTGCTGCAAGAATACAAAACCCAGCTCATTTTGGAAGGCGACCCAAAGCGAAAAATGGCAATCGAATTGGAAATACAACGCTTGGAAAAACTTATGGAAGAACTTTAAAATCAATATATTAGCATGGAAAAACAGAAAGAATTTACGGTTGAAGAGCTTTATGAATTAATTAAGGAACATAAAACCAATTTAATTTTAGAAAAAGACCCAACCAGAATAAAATCTATTGAACGTGAAATCAAGCGTTTAGAAAGTTTTTTGCCTGAAAACCAAAGTATTACAAAAAAAAAACAAGTCGGCTATTTTCAAAAAATTAAGCGAAATAATGTAGAAAATGAATTTATAAAATTTCTCGATAGGACTGACCCTGTAAAAAATTTTACAATATATTTAGCCGCTATTAATTCTCAAAAACCGACTTTTTTTATAAGCAGAGGTTACGAACACGACCAGCACGACTTTTTAATTGAGCGTTTTTATTTTACTTATTTTGAGGATAATGCCGAACAAGGCGTTGCGAATCTTATTCATTTGGGAAGAATAAATACAGAAAACGAAAGTACAAAAAAGCCGGATTTGGAAATTTTTAGAGAAAATTTTATTACACAATTTAGAGAATTTACAACCAATAAATTAATTAAAAAACAAATTTCGATAAATAGTGCCGATTTTAGTTTCATTTCAAAAAATGAATTTTTGAAAGAACAAGTTTTATTTTTTAATTTTAAAATATTAGACACGGATTGGAAAAAGGATACACCCGAATTATTGAACAATTTTTTTGATTTATGGAATTTTGAATGTGAAAAACCCATTTTTATATTTCTAAATGTAGTTTATTCAAAAAATACCGGATTTTTTAATCGTTTTAAGAAAGATAGCAAAGAGGAAATAGAAAAAGATTTGCAAAAATTAATTGATGAAAAAAAAGTTTTTGACATAGGCGTTTTAAAAAAAATAAATCGACATGATATTGATAATTTTATGAAACTCAAAGGCATTACAAATATTGATAATTTCATTAAAACGGGCGAAGAAATTACATGGCAAGAGGCTTATGAGCGTTGCAAAACCTTTGTAGAAAATAGCATGAACGAAAAAAATGATACAAATTACAAAAAATACAATCCCGAATAAAAAACAATAAAAACAACATAAAAACAGATAAAAACATGACAAACGAACAATTTTTGAACGCTAAAAACCCTGAGGTTTTACCAAAATTTGAGCAGGAAACCTCTTTTTTTGACCCAGCAAAATATGATATTCCCGACGATTTGATGAATGCCGTAAAATTGGCTATTTATTTGGGGCAGCCACTTTTGTTGGCTGGCGACCCGGGAACCGGCAAAACTCAACTTGCGTATGCTTTGGCTTATAAATTTTCCGAAAATAAAGAAAAACCAAGTAAACCATTGGTTTTCAATACTAAAACTTCGAGCAAAGCAAAAGATTTGCTGTATATTTACGATGGTTTGGCACATTTGCATTACGTGCAAGCGCACCCGACGGAAGACGTAAATTTTGATGTAGTTGAACGCAAATTTGTTCGTTTTCAGGCACTTGGAAAGGCAATAAACGATAAATCGAAGCGTCGGATTGTGTTGATTGACGAAATAGACAAAGCACCGCGCGATTTTCCCAACGATTTGCTTGATGTTTTGGAGCAAATGTGGTTTGAAGTGCCGGAATTGGACAAAGTTGATGATAAAAAGATAGTTGGCAACACGGCAAACCGACCTATTGTAATAATTACCAGCAATTCGGAAAAAAACTTGCCCGATGCTTTCCTTCGCCGCTGTGTGTATTTTTTTATTGAAAAACCAAGCCGCGAACGTTTGATTAAAATATTGAATACCAAGTTTATAGAACCAAAAATCTCTGACGAAGATTTAAAAATATGGGTGGCACATTTTGAAAAAATAAGAGAAAAAATAGACCGTAAAAAACCCGCAACTGCCGAATTAATTTATTGGGTACGTGCTTTGGTAAATCAAAAATTTGATGTAAATAAACTCAAAGAAGGTGCAGAATTAACAGATGACGAGCGTTTGAAACTTTATTCGTCGTATTCTATTTTGGCAAAAAATACACGCGATTTGGAAAAAATTACCGGTAAAAAATTGAGTTAAATTTGCACGGTCTGACCGGACAAGCTGTTTTGATAGTTCGGAATTGATGGAATTTATTTTAATCGAAAATTTTTTCTTATTAAATTTTTAAATTATTGAAAATCAATCTGTAATAAGTTTTTATAATTTGCTAAAAAAAAAGCAATGAAAATTGAAAAATTCAATAACAAATCGCAATTTATTATTTACATCTCTGAAAAAGGGAACACCAAAATTGATGTTCGATTTGAAAACGAAACCGTTTGGCTTACGCAAAATCAAATTGCCGAATTGTTTTCAAACTACAAAACAAAATGTAAGTTTGCACATCAATAACATATTCAAAGAGAATGAGTTAGACGAAATTTCAACTGTAAAGGAATTCTTGACAGTTCAAAAAGAAGGCATAGATTGAATTGAGCCAAAAAGTTGATAATGAGTTTGATAATATAGCAAAACAAATTGAAAAAAAAGAAAAAAAAGAAACAAAAGTACAGTAATTTCCGTTTTTCTTCGGTCGGACCGAAAGTAATTGATTTTAAATAATTTGTATAAAACCAATGGAACAAAGATTTTATAATTTACCCCTTGATGATTTGCTTGCCGATTTGCAAGAAAATAAATTTTTTGTAGGAATAGAAACCTACCAAAATCTTTTAAAAATTTTGAACGAAATTGATTTTTCGCTTCATTATCATGAGTTAGGCGAAATTTTATGTCCACTTTTTGCCACTTCGCATCGCGAACAAGAGCTTTTTTATAAAATCTTTGAAAAATATTTTCCAAAAGAAGAACAAAAAATTGAAAATAAGTTTTTAGGTAAAATTGAAACCAATTATGAAGATTTAGACGAAAAATTAAAGCCCAAAGCCTTGCCCAAGCGAAAATGGATAATTGCCATTGCAGGCTTTTTAATTTTAGTTTCGGTAGGGTTTTCGTATTGGAAATACAGCCAAAAAGCCGAAAAAATTGGCGAAAAAATAGCTCAAACCAACGATACGATTGCACAACACGCTCGACAGCAAACCATTTTGGAGCAAAAAAACGATAGCCTGAAAGAAGATTTGAATAATATAAAACGCCAAGAACATGAAAATAATTTTTCAAATACAATAGAAAATAAACCGGTAAAAGATGAAACAAACGAAAATAAACCGGAAGAAATAAAAGAAACTCGGCAAAAAATTGAAACCGAAATTGTTGTAAATATTGAAGAAATGCAGCGTTTAGAGCGTGAAAAATTTGACAGCGAAACTCAAATTTTATTGCAACAAAACGAAAAAAAACAACAACGCAAACGACTTATTTTCTTTGTTACTTTAATTTCGTTGGCTGTAATTTTTTCAGCTTACGAATTATATAAATACTTGCGCCGCAGACTGATAGCCAACAGCCGAAAAGGTAAAAAACCGCCTTTGGTGTGGAGTATTTACTTGCACGAGCAAGAAATAAACATCGACAAAGGTATGTATTCGCTTGCCAATAAAATGAGGCAGCGCATAGAAACCGATACCGAAGAACTAAACCTAAATGAAACCGTAAAAGCAAGCACTGAAAATGCCGGAATAATTTTGCCACAATTTACATTCAATACCCGACCTGTCGAATATTTGATGCTCATCGATTGGAGTAGCCACCGCAACCACCAAGCCCAATTGTTTGAGCATTTGTACCGTACTTTTGTGTCGAACAATGTGTATGTGGAACGGTATTTTTACGATGCCGACCCGCGACTGCTTTGGAATGAGCATTTTGGCGATGGTATTTCCATTCAAAAACTGTTGCAAGAATATCCCGACCATTATTTGCTCATGTTCGGAAATGCACACGTTTTGCTAAATCCGTTTACCGAAAAACTTATGCCTGTTTTTGCTTTTTTTGAAGAGTGGAAAAGCAGAGCTTTGCTTACTTCGGTGCCTTCGCAACAGTGGGGAATGCAGGAATTGGAACTGGCAAAACTTTTTCCGGTATTGTTGCCTTCCAATATGCAAGGGCTTATGGCACTTATCGAACATTTGGGAATTAAAGATACTTCGGGTACTGACTTGAAACTGTGGAAGTTTGGCATCGAAACGCCCGAGTTTTCTATTTTTATAGAGCCAACACAACCAGCTGTGCCACAACTCAAAAGGCATTTTGAACCCGAATTTTTGACGTGGATAGCCATTTGTGCCATTTATCCCGAATTGTATTGGGATTTAACACTTTATTTGGGCAAAAAACTAAACGAATACCTTAATTTACTGCCCGAAAACAAAGACCGCAAACTCAACCTTTTGCAACAGCAAAGCATTGAAAAACTGAACCGTTTGGAATGGTTTACCGAAGGAAAAATACCCGATGCGGCGCGTTTGGAGCTTATTTCCGATACAGAAATTTTGCCCGAAAACATAAAAAAAATAGCTGCCGCTGCCATTATTGAAGTACTGAAAAAGAACTTGAAAGACAAAGAAAAAGAAAAAGAGCGCGCCGACAAAACCGAACCAACAGAAGATTTTGAAAATACGCACGCCCACAATCATTTTTTGATGAACATAGTAATCAATGAATTGCTATTGAAACCAGAAAAAAAAGAACGCAAAAAATTGCTCTCGCGCCTAAGTGAATTGAGCGACAGCACACGCATACAAGATTTTGTGCAATTGGAATATTTGGAAAAACAAAACAAAAACCTTTTGAATTTGGTAATGCCCAAACAATTTAATCGGTATTTTTACCAAAAAGGAAAATCGTATTTGGGTTTGAAAAAATCCATACGTTTTTCACTCTATTTTTTGGTACTTTTGCTGGCTTTTTTTGTTACCAAACCACCAAAAATGCAAACTTACGATACCGTAGAACTTATTGTACACGGACCCGCAGGCACCAACGACATTATCCTCAAAAATACCGGAAAACTAATGCTAAGTTTTAAAAATGGCGATGGTATTTCGGCGCAAAATTTTACGCCCAATGAGTACGGACAAGTTTTTTGGCGAATAGGCAGGGGGCTTGCCGATAGCCTTACTGCCCAACTGACCGATACGGTTTGGCAGGCAAGAAAAACA
>DZBP01000196.1 GCA_022729915.1 Draconibacterium orientale
TTAATTGAGTTTTCTGTAAAACAAATAAAATGAAAAATCAGAAATTTTCTATACAAAAAAGATTCAATAGCTTCAAATTTGCGTTTAACGGTTTAAAAATACTTATAAAAGAAGAACATAACGCACGAATACATGTATTTACAGCATCTTGTGTATTAATAGCTGGATTTATTTTTAAAATTTCAGCTTACGAATGGATTGCAATTTTGCTTGTAATTGGACTTGTTGTTGCACTCGAAATCATTAATTCGGCAATTGAGAATATTGCCGATTTTATTACTTTGGAAAAGCACGATAAGATTAAGAAAATCAAAGATTTATCGGCAGCAGCTGTGTTAATAAGTGCCATTGTAGCTATGATTATCGGCTCGATAATTTTTATACCAAAAATTCATAAATTAATACAACATTTTTTTTAGTATGCTATAATATACTAAATTGTTTTAAAAACTTTGAAATTGAAATTTGTAATTATTTGATTTATAGTTTATAATTTTCAAATTAATTCATTTTCAAATATTCAAATTAGTATAAATCATTCTTTAGCTTGGTAAACGTCTGATTAAAGGCAATTAAATTTAAAAAAAATAGCCTTGCTTTTAGAACTTATTGCTTTAAATAGCGTTTCATTACTTTGCATTTTCACTCAATACCTAATCAAACAATCCATCTTTCATGTGCAACGTTCTATCCGACATTTTGGCAAGCTCCATATCATGTGTTACAATCACAAAAGTGTGGTGAAATTGGTCTCTCAAATCGAAAAAAAGCTTATGCAGTTCGGCTTTGTTTTGAGTATCCAAATTGCCAGAAGGCTCATCGGCTAAAATTACCGAAGGTGAATTAATCAAAGCTCGCGCTACGGCTACTCTTTGCTGTTCGCCACCCGAAAGCTCGCTGGGTTTGTGCTGCAAACGATGCGAGAGCGACAAAAAATCGAGTACTTCGGTGGCTCTGGCAAGTGTTTCCTTTTTTTGTTTGCCAGCAATAAATGCCGGAATACATACATTTTCGATGGCTGTAAATTCGGGCAACAGTTGATGAAATTGAAACACAAAGCCAATGTGTTGATTGCGAAATGCTGCCATTTTTTTTTGCGAAAGTGTGTTTACTTCCACATTGTCGATAAATAATTTTCCGGCATCGGGTTTGCTCAAGGTGCCAATAATTTGCAACAAGGTAGTTTTGCCTGCACCTGAGCTTCCAACTATTGAAACTATCTCTGCTTTATTGATAGTCAGGTCGATACCTTTTAGTACCTGAATGTTGCCAAACGATTTGATTATATTTTCGGTTCTAATCATGATTCTATTTTTTATTTAAGCACCAGTGCTATTTTAATTGGAGCAAACTTTTTTGTAATTAAATAAATTTTAAGCACTTGGCAAAATAAAATATGCAATTAAATTTGGTTTACTACCTATTACAAAGATAAAAATAATTTTCATATTTTTGTAAAATTACTGAATTGTTGTAGTGTTCAGCTAAATAAAGTGAATATTAATAAATTTCACACTCGCCAAACTCAAGTTTAGAACAAAATAATCACCAACAAAACAGATGAAAACAAGCTTTTTTGCACAAAAAGGCTGTTTTTTAGGTGCAGAAAGCCGCTTTAAGTAACAAATAT
Organism: Draconibacterium orientale; assembly: GCA_022729915.1. GTDB lineage: Bacteria > Bacteroidota > Bacteroidia > Bacteroidales > JAIFNL01 > JAIFNL01. The sequence goes on from DZBP01000196.1 coordinate 1,631, forward strand.
AAACTTTTTTTTCAGACACTTTTGATTGAATATTCTAATAAATATATATAGTGGGAACGATAATTTCATAATGCGTTATTTTATGCTTGGAATTGATTTTAAATTGAAAAAATAAACTCAAAACTCATCTAATTAATTGGCTTCTAAGCTATCTCTTTTTAGTTTGGCTGCAAGGCTGTCGCTCAAAACCGAAAGCGTTTTCTCGTTGCGCTCTTCGTTGCGCAAGATGCGAATAATTTCGTGAAACGCTTCGCCCAAGATGCGAGTGCGCACATTCGAAAACATTACAACTGTACTTTCGGTTTTCAAATCGCGCACAAAAATGATGTTAAATCCTCTGTACCAGCCACCGTGGTACACAACGCCTTTAAATGGCTCGCGCTGTGGAATACGCCAACCAAAGCCATAATTCGACTTTTCTAAATCGGGATTTCCATTTTCGTACATCAAAGCTTGGGTTTCTTTTTTCAAAATTTTTTCGGCAAAAAGCGCTCTGTCAAAATTAAATAAATCTTCTACTGTTGCGTAGAGACCTTTGTCGCCCAAAACACCTTCTTGGTAAGTATGCAGTGCTACTTCCCAACGGTAATGGTAACCCAATGCAACATTTTCGGTAGGATTTTGCTTACCTTCTTCGTAAAAAAAACTATTCTTCATGCCCGCAACATCAAAAATGCGCTTTTGCATAAATTCTTTGTACGAAATACCCGAAATTTTTTCAATTATAGAAGCTAAAAGAGCATAGTTTGTGTTGCAATAATCATGCTTTGTGTTGGCTTGCAAATATACATCTGGCTTGTGTTTTACCATCAAATCTACCACCTCTTTATTGTAAATGGTGCTTTTTCGATTGGTCAAACGCTCTGCAAAATACATATAGTTAGCCAAACCCGAACGATGTGTGAGCAACATTCTGATTGTAATGCCTTTGTATGGGAATCCGGTTAAATATTTACTTACTTCATCGTCTAATTTGAGCAAACTATCTTGGTATAAAATCATAATTGCAGTTGCTGTAAACGGCTTGGTTACCGAAGCTAACTGAAAACGTGTAGTAAGTTTTAATAATTCGTTGGTTTTTTTATTTGAAAAGCCCTGCACTTTTTGGCTAATTATTTCGCCTTTGTATGAAACCAAAGCTACTCCATTCAAATCGGTTTCTTTGACGAAAAATTTCAAAAACTCATCTACTTTGCCTTTTTTTTCATTCATGTCGGCAAGTTTGAGGCTGTCAATTTTCCTTTCTTTTGCTGTTTTTTTATCTACTTTTTCTGACGATGCCGACGAATTGCAGGCAATAATTCCCGACAGCATTAAACTCAAAATAAGGTAATTTATTATTTTTATCATGTATTTTTCTTTTTTCTTAAACTACTTTGAAGGCTTTAGAGTAGTGGATATTGTAAAAAACGGAATTTGTTTTTTGCAAAAGTAGAAATAAAATTACTTAATGAAATAAAAAAACTTTCCAAGTTTACCTACAAGGAAAGTTTTTCTGTAAAAAATTAAGTAACCTCGGCGGGAGTCGAACCCGCAACCGCCGGAACCGGAATCCGGTATTCTATCCAGTTGAACTACGAAGCCATTTTTTTTGCAAAACTAAAAAAAAATTAAGATAAAAAAAACAAATGCTTCTATTTAAGCCAAGATTCTTTTTTTTGATGGTTTTCTAATTTTAAGAAATGAATTAAATTGTATAGCTCGTTTTGTCAAGTACTTAAAATATATTTGATTACAAAAAGATTTGTGTTTTGATACCCGTTTTACAGCTACCATTTTCTGTAATAAATAGAGTCAGCTTAGCTTTTATTTTTAATAGTTTCTACTGTCATTATTTTCTTTTTCTCCTTTCACAATTTGAATAAGTTTTTCAATCCAAGATTTGAAACGTGGACATTTTGCAAAATAGTTTCAATTCCGGTTAATTCAGCTATATCAACACCAACAACATCTTTAATAAATTTTTGGTTATGACTTTTATAAATTTGAATCAATCGTTTTGAAGGTGCACCTTGCGGTGTGCAATTTATATCTTCAATGTTCGGTATTTCTCTGCAAATTTTTAAAACATCTTCCCTGATTTCGTCTTTCTCTAATTCAAAACCTTTTTCAGGGTTTGCAAATAATAGCGTTTCCATTTCATGACGAACAATATTAGCAATAAAATAGCGGTATTCTTTAATCGAATTTACTGCATTTGTAAGACTTTGCTCCATACACGAAATTCTATTTTCCACATTTATTTCTCTTATACAGCTCGTGTAATTTGGTAATTTTTTTTCACTATTTATCCCGTAGTGGTCAATCATAGTGGTTATAATGGGTTCATTTTCATAAGAAAGTAATGGTTTTATTGTTTTTTTGAAATGTTCAATATTGTTAAAACCATGTCCACCACCTTTCATTGTTATCATCAAACCTTGTATTTGTGTATTTAGACCTTTTGCATTAAAATATGGAATTAATATTCGATTTACAAATTCTAATTCTGTTTCGCCTTCTACAATGATATAAAGATGTTTCATGGTCTGCCTCCTATAACGTTTTTATTCCACAACTCACCAATGCTATATTCGGCAATCCAATCTTTTAAATTTTCGCTATTTTGCGGATTAAACACAGATTGATTATCTTTTCTATCTACAGTAATAATTGTTTCGGGTTCAAAGTTGTCAATAAAATTAACCGATTGTGTTGAAATGATTATTTGACTATGCGCTGATGCCTGCTTAATTAATCCTGCCAGTTTATTAATTGCAAACGGATGTAAGCCAAGTTCGGGTTCATCAATTATGATGGTTTTCGGCATTTGGGGTTGCAATAGTAAACTTGCTAATGCTATAAAACGCAAAGTTCCATCAGATAAATGCATTGCATTCAAATACATATCTGAATTTCGTTCTTTCCATTCCAGTCTTATTTGGTCTTCCTTAATTCTATCGGGTTTCAGTTGAAAACATTCAAAAAAAGGTGCAACTGACCTAACGGACATTTCAATTTTTTTAAATTCTTTGGTGTGTTTTTCTTGTAGTAGATATAAATAAGCAGCTAAATTACTTGCATCATCACGTAAATATTCGTTATCATTGATATTGCATTTTTGTTTTATTTTTGCAGTATTACTTGTGTCGTGAAAATGAAATACTTTAAATGATTCCAAATGTGATTTTACAAATTTATATCTTCCATATTTTTCATTTATAAGTATGCTTTCATTGTATCCGTTACCCAAAACATCATTATCCCAGCCCAAACCAAAGTCTCTGTTAAATTGCGTTCCTTCTGTTTCAAAATATAAATTTCCTTCTTTGTTTGGTCGTAATTTTAAAAAATATCTGTTAATTTTATCAAATTCGATATTACTATATAAATAATCAGATTGTTTTAATCCAAAATACAGTATATTTTGAGCACCGGCATATTCTGCTATATAATTTTGAAAATTACGATTATATAGTTTATTTAACAATTTAAAAAAACTTATAAAATTACTTTTCCCCGCTCCATTAGCACCAATCAAAATATTTATTTGATTAAGTGGCAAATCTAATTTACGAATGGATTTGAAATTTTCTATTTGTATATTGTTTATCATTTTTTTTTGTTCATTTAAAATAGCAATTAGAACGCAAATCTATTAAAAAAATTTAATTTTCTTTAATTTTTATTGTGGCACAGGGCAGCTTATGCTCCCTAAAAAACCTTCAAATACTTTTTCTCAGCAAAGATATACATTTCTGATGAATTTTCATAGCTTTTGGGGATTTTTCTTTTGTAGGAGAGTTGTGCTGGTAGGCAGGCTTCTATTATGTCTGTTATTTTTTTTACAAAAATAGGTTTGTTTTATTTATCTGTGAAAAAAAAATAAAACAAAAAAGCGACACCAAGTATATGGGTCGCTTTTTTCTGAGAATGAGAACAAATTATTGTTTTGCTCTGTTTTTGGGGGATTAAGAGTTCGTAATGGGTTCGTTTGGCTCCATTTCGTTGGCATTTACTTTTACTTCAATGCTGTTAAATGTTTCGGATACTTCCGATTGAGCTTTACTTTTTGGTAAA
>DZBP01000197.1 GCA_022729915.1 Draconibacterium orientale
CCTTCTTGCCTACCTTCTTGTCTGCCTTTGTCAATTAGAACATCTGCTATTGTTTTCATATCTTTTTCTGAATTTGGAAGTTTTCTAATTTTATTTGTTAATTCAACGTATTCTTCTTCTGAATTAGTATAAAATAAATAAAAAAATAAAGCTTGAATAAGTTGTTTTTCTGTTATTTGAGACGAAAAATATAAATTTTCAAAAATTTTGTCAATATTTTCGATTAGTGCAAATTTATCAAAAATATTTTTCATTAACAAGAAGCTTGTCTGTAAAATTATCGATTCATATTTTTCGACTATTTCAGAGTGAGTTGACGAGTGCAAATCTTGTAACAAATAACTAAAATGTGGGATAAATTCATGCAATTCGTTGCCAATTTTGCCAAAATTGTTGTAAAAAGTCGCCAATTTCCACTGTTTTCTGCCATGATAAATTACGATTGGCAAAATGACAGTCAGTCTCTTTTTTTTCTCGTTACGTTCAGTTTCCCAGATATTTAGCATGTAGCGTAAAAGCTGCAAGTAGATATTTTTATCTTGAAACGTTTTGTGCTCAAAGAGTAAAGCGATTTTAATTTTTTGCTTTGAATAGCTGCAATTATAAACAATGTCGGCAAAACTTTCGTGAAGTGTTTCGTCGATGTAGGAGTTTGAATCGATTTCAAAATCTTCAAAATTCAATTTATCAACAAGTTGCTTTGGTAAAAAATCTTTAACAAATGATTGTGCTTCTTGCTTTCTCGAAAATATTTCTTTAAAAAATTTATCGTGTGGATTGTTTTGTTTTTCTACCATTTCAACAAAATTTCAAAAATAGCTGTTTTTTTATTTCATTTTTGCCAAAAATAAAAAGGTTATTCAATTTTCTAAAATTTTGAATAGACTAGTATTTTTGTTTTCATAAATTATCTAACTATTTGAAAATTAGTTGTTAATCTCTACCAGTAAAGTATGATAACAAACGTAAAATTTCTAAATAAAGCCATACCAATGTTACCATTAAGCCAAAAGCTCCGTACCATTCGTAGTGTTTTGGCAACCCATGGGCTGAGCCTTTTTCAATAAAATCGAAATCTAGCACTAAGTTTAAGGCAGCTACTACAATGATAACCAAGCTAATGCCGATACTCAAAAGTCCACCGCCAAAAAATGCAGAGGTGTCGGCTCCAAACAAACCCATAACCATAGTAATGAGGTAAAATACTGCAATTCCACCGGTTGCCGCAATAACACCTGATTTGAATTTCTCTGTAACTTTCACTAAACCACTACGATACGTGAAAAGCATCACAAATAGAATTGAGAATGTTAAAAGAATGGCTTTGGGAACGATTCCTTCAAAAAGATTTGCATAAATACCTGAAATTGTGCCCAATGCAAGACCTTCAAAAGCTGCATAAAGAGGTGCCGACCAAGCGGACCATTCAGGTTTGAAGATGGTAGCCAATGCAAAAATTAACCCACCAATTACACCAACCCACATAAATGTAGCTGAAGCAGCTGACCATGCATAAGCTCCTGAAATTAATAAAATTATGGTTAAAATTCCAATTTTATTTATTGATCCGCTTACAGACATCGTGCCTTCGTCAGCGTGTGTATAGGTTGCGTTCTTAAAAATTCTTTCACCCAAAACTGGATTCGATGATTGTCCTATTTTCATAATTCTCTCCTTTTTTATTTTTGATTTAATTCATTTTATTTTGATTTTTCAAAAATATGTTTTTTTTTGAAAGAAAGCAAATTTTTTATATTTTTTTCACTTTTTTTATGTTTAAAATTTAAATTTTTGCTTCTTCTTTTTTATGTAAAAAAAATCATTTATTTTGAGATTTGCTTCATTTTGAATCTATTGGTAAGTGATTTTTGGATTTTGTTGGATTTTGCTTTTTTTATTCGCGTTTGTGAAAGCCTATTGAGATTGTTTCTTTTAAAAATAATGATTAGTTTGCAAGAATGCAATATGTCAAAGTATAATTGTTCTTAAAATAAATAGAGGTTTGACTTTATAAAAGCGAATCTTGGTGCAGATTAGTTCTGAAATTTAGTTTCAAAAAAAAAACTTCCGGTATTTCAAGTTTTTATAAATATCAAAGTAATTATTTTGATAACAAAAAAAATGAAATACAGGAAGTATAATTAACGATTCACAAAAATCTATTATAATGGAGTATAGCTACCTAATCTAATAAATTGGTCAGTGTTGTTTGTAGTACCTTCCTTACCATTTACGTAAATCACGTAAGCACGACCTTTACCTAAACTCCAGTTTATACTTGTATAAGCTGATTTAGTGGAAGCTGTTGCCGATGTAAATTGTTGGAACTGGTTTCCGGCACTATCGAAAATAGCAAATGTAATTTTTGTTTCTGTACCACTCCAAGGTTTTGCATTCAGTACATTTTTAAGTTTATAAGCATAATATGCTGACGATTGAGTACCAAAGTCGATGTCAGTAGCCACGGTTTCCCATGTAGCACCGGTAATGTTCTTTTTGGCTTTCAATGTAAGTTTGCCAAAAGGAGTAACTCCGTCCGCTTGATGGAATAAGTTTACAACTTTAATAAAACATACCGTATCTTGCCAAGGGTCTGTAGCTGGAACAGCATCAGCATCTTGAAGCAAAATAGGGTCTTTGGTAGCATCATAGATAAATGCCGACCATTTTCCTTTTGCTACGGTCATATTTCCGGCATAATTAAATGCTGCAACTGCCGGAGAATTGGTTTTTGCTTTGAAGTTTAACGAAATAGTAGCCGTACCAATAGGAACAGCAAAATACTTAGGAGTTGAGTTTGGATAGTAAGCACCCAACAGAGTAGAAACGGATGAGTAATTTTTTCCATTAAGTAACAAAGTATCGCTGACACCTGTAATTGGTATTGCGTTTATCATGCGCACTTCAGAGTATGCCTCCGTATCCAATTCAGTTACTGGAAATGTGATTTCATTCTTTTGGCATGCATTGAAAACCAAACCAATTATAGCTAAAACTATATAATATTTTTTTTTCATATTTTTAAATAATTATTCGTTATTATTGTGGTGGTAAACAAAACCAAACCATTGAAGTATTGTAGTTGGCATCTAATCCGGAAATTGGTTTTAAGGCGCCTAATGCAGTAACATTCCACATGTATTCTGAATTATAACGTGGACGTACTCTATATGAAGGAGAACCTAGATTGGTACTTTGAAAAGCACTGCGTCTGTTGGTTACGTTAGCCGAAGGTAAATAAAAACCTTTGTAAACACGGCTTTCGTCAGTATCCGCTTTGTGGAATGTGTTGGTGGTTGTCCAGGAAGTTCCATCAATAGGAATGCCATTTCCCCCAACTTTCAAGTCGTAATGATAACGGCGCAAATCGTTCCATGTATCCAATCCCCAAGGGTAAAGAGCTACGTATTTTTGCATCATAATGTGTGCCAATTCAAAATCAGCTTCTAGAAGATTATTAACAAAAGCACTGTTTAAATAATCAGTTGCTAATGAATTAAATTTAGCTACACTTATTTTATCGCCTATAACAGATGTCTGTACACCGCTTGTGTTTTTAACAGGAGTTCCAGGTACAATATATGCAGCAGTTGTTTGTATGCTACCTTGAACCGCTTTTTTAAATGTAGCCAATGCATCTGTTTTCATTCCTTTTTTAAACTCTGCTTCGGCTTTTATAAACTGAAGTTCGGCATACGTCATAATGATGTAAGGAGCATTATCTCTGAATATCCAACGACCTGTGCCAGAAGTAGCAGCGGAAGGAGCGGCAGTAGTACCAAATAATGTTACTTGGCTGGCTTGTCCGGGTTTTGTTCCAACAAACTTGTATGTATTTATATCGATTGTGTTCAAATCATCGGGCATTACGTCTTTAGTTCCAAAGTAGCATATTGCTCTTGGGTCAAGAGTGGCAGTATCGGTAACGTATTGCTTTGTCATCAATTGTTCTTCGATACCTACCGTAACAATATTTCCAGTATTTTCATCGTACAATTTAACTTTACCAGTCATCAAATCAACCATATAATCCGATTGATTTAAGGTATTAGAAATGTTGCTTCTTAAAACACCAAAAAAGTTTACTTGAGCTGAAACACTACCACCGGCTACCATTACTGTGGCATCATCAGCTTGGTTTTCCATTGAGTTGTTTACACAATTAATAGCCGAGTCGAGGTAAGCAGTATTTTTACCCGATATGGTAATGTAGTTTTTGGCTAATACTCCATAAGCAAACTTCAACCATTTGTCTCTCTTTCCTTGATACATTAAATCATTTGAACTTAAAGAAGCAGGATATACAGTAGCATCGGCAGCACTAAGAATTTCGATGGCTTCTTTAGCCCATTGGCGCGATTTTAGAAGAATGTACTCCTGACTATCGTATTCAAAAACGGTTCTTCCCGGATCTAAAAATTGTTTGCAAGGCAATTCACCATGAATAGAAGTCATTTGATACCAACCGTAAGCTTTTAAAGCCAAACCGATACCGGCATACCGAGGTTGATTCATTTCTTTTGCGTCATTTATCATGTCTTCGAGGTTTTGTCCCCATAGAAAATAAACCATTTTAAAAACTTCGGCATAGTCGCTGGTAGGTGCGTAATACATTTTAGCACCATAGGTTGCAGGTATAGTTCCACTTCCATTCAAATATTGGTTCATAGGAGCTAAAAATCTCATATCCCAGTAATTAGCTGTCAAACCGGATAATATTGGTGCTAACCTTAAATTAGGCTCAACCCAATCCGGAGCATCCGTATTTTTGTTGACATCTAAATAGTTTTCGCACGAAACCGCAAAAAATGTTGCGGCAAAAATTGCTATTGCTAATATTTTTATTTTCATATTATTTAAAAATTAAAAAGTTATGTTTACACCACATGAAAATCCACGTGGAGCTCCTATACTTAACATATCGAAACCTACGCCGCCTGTACCACCTAAAGCTGATGAATTGGCATTACCCATTGGGTCGATACCCGAATAGTTTGTAAGCATTATCAAATCATTACCAGCTAAATATACAGAAAGTGCTGAAATCAAATTTCCATGAATTTTACCAAGAATGTTTTTATCAAAATTATATGATAATCTTATTTCAGATAAATTCATGTAATTAACATCTTTTTCAATCCAGTTGGGGTCAGCTCCTGCATATCCGCTAGCTAAATCGCCAAAGCGTACTGCAATGTTATTTTGGGTTGGGTTTGCAGTTTCCTCTTTACCATCTTTAAGTACTCCATTGAATACAACGGGACCCATTTCGCGTTGTTCAACGGATAGCATGCTCGCGCCGTAGCCCATTAAAATGCGTTGTGTTCCATTAACTACCTGAGTACCTAGTTTTCCACTCATCAAACACGAAAGTGAGAAGTTTTTATAATTTACCTTGGCAGTAAAACCTAAAGACAAATCAGCTTCTCTGTCACCTAAAACCGACCATTTAGTGTCAGTCAAAGGAAAGCCAGAAGTAGGGTCAACTAAAATTTGTCCATTGGCATTTCGTTGATAATCTTGTCCTGTGATAGTTGTAATAGGGCTTCCTACCATAATACCATTGCGCAAATTACCCGACACCCATGTATATGAATTGTAATATTCGCTTACACCCGGAGGCAAGGATAAAACTTCGCTGTAGTTTTTACTTCCGTTAATACCTACATTCACCAACCAATCT
>DZBP01000198.1 GCA_022729915.1 Draconibacterium orientale
CGTTAATCGTTAATCGTTAATCGTTAAACATTAATCGTTAAACATTAAACATTAATCGTTAAACATTAATCGTTAAACATTAATCGTTAAACATTAATCGTTAAACATTAAACAGTTCTATTTTTATAATAACTCCGTAACCCAATTCGCTGTCTATATTCACTTTTCCTCCAATTGATTGTATTCGTTCTCTAATATTTTTTAAACCCATTCCGGTTGAATGTTCGTTTGCTTTTTGAACATCGAAACCAATTCCATTGTCGGAATACTTCAGAGTAATAAGGCTATCTTCTTGAGTAAGCGATATTTTTATTTTTGTAGCTTTCGAATGTTTTAGAGTGTTATGAATCAGTTCGTTTACTATTCGCAACAAAGTTGTTTCTATTCCAATATCTTGTTTGTCGATGCTGTTGAAATTAAATTCTACTTGAATAGTATTGGCTGGAATAAGTTGATTGATAGTAGATTGTATAGCCTTTACTAAACCGAAATTTTTAAGCACATGCGGGCTTATGTTGTTTGAAATTTCGGTTATGGTATCAATGGCACTGTCGGCAGTTTCCGAAAGATTTTGCAAAAAATAGTTTGCTTCGTCTAAGTTCTTTGAGTTTTTAATCGCTTTAATATACAACTTAATGGTCGAAAAAAGAGGCGAAAGCCCATCGTGCAAATCCTTTGCAAAGCGGTAACGCTCTTTGGCTTCGGTTTTGAGAATGGCTTGCACTATTTGGTTTTCCATGTTTTTGAGCTGCGTAATATCGGTTTTTACAGCTACAAAATTTGTAATTTCTTTGTATTCGTTAAAAATAGGAGCTATGGTTGTAAATTCCCAAAAGAAAGTGCCATTTTTGTGCTTGTTGTTAATTTCTCCTTTCCAGATTTCGCCTCTTTTGATTGTTTCCCACATATTTTTATAAAAATTGGCTGAATGATACCCCGATTTTTGAACACGAGGTGTTTGACCTATTGCTTCATTGGGTGAATAGCCCGAAATAGCTGTATATTGTGGGTTTACATATTCTATTTTACCTTTTGTGTCGGTAATAATAATTGCCGAAGGATTTTGAATAATGGCTGTGGATAACTTGCGGATTTCGAGTTCGTAGTTCTTCCTATCCGAAATATCTCGAGCGTTGATTATTGTAATAAAATTGCTTGCATCTATTTGGTTAATAATAATTTGAGCCGAAATCCAAACATAATGCCCGTTTTTGTGCTTTTGTCTGAAATCGATGGTGTATTTTTTATTTTTCTTTTCGTGCAGTTCGGCTAAATAATTGGCTTGAATTTTAAGTTTGTCTTCGGGGTGAAGCAACTCCAAGCGCGAAAATTTTAAATATTCTTCGGGCGAGTAGCCTAAAATCTTTTCAATTGCTGGATTGACATAGTATTTTTTAAAATTGCGATGCATAATAATAATATCGCCCGACAAATTGGTTAGCAATCTGTATTTTGTCTCGCTCTCGGCAAGCGCATCATTGGTTTGATTTAGCTTTTTAACTACCTCTTTGTATTTTTCAATTTGCGAATCTAAATGTTCATTGGCTGTTTTAAGTTCTTCAAAAGCTTCAATAATCTGTTCTTCAGACTGTTTTTGCGCTGTAATGTCGGTTTGTGAGCCTGCTATTTGATAAGCAATTCCCTCTTCATCTTTTATTGCAATTCCACGCGAACGCATCCAACGATAATTGCCACTTTTGGTCAAAATTCGGTATTCTATGTCGTAATGCGCATAGTCGCCTTGCAAATAATCTTTCAAGTAAGCTTTAGAAATGGCTTTGTCGTCGGGGTGAAGGTTGTTTTCCCAAGAAGAATAATCGTTTTGAAGCTCATTTTCGGCATATCCCAACTGTTCTTTCCATTTGGGCGAAAGAAAAACCTCACCCGTTCGTAAGTTCCAATCCCAAATACCATCGTTGCTTCCGGCAATTGCCAATTCGTATTGCAATCGACTGTTTTCGAGAGCTTCCTCGTTGAGTTTTCGTTCGCTGATATTCGATTTTACTGCTACAAAATGTGTAATTTCATTTTTTGGATTTAAAATGGGCGAAATTGTGAGAAATTCCCAAAACAAATCGCCATTTTTCTTTTTATTACAGATTTCACCTTCCCATTTTTCTCCTTTGTTTATGGTTTTATAAATGTTTCGGTAAAAATCATCTGAGTGTAAGCCCGATTTTAAAATATTCATTTTCTTTCCTATACATTCTTCCGAACTGTAACCCGTAAGCGAGCTGAAAAATGGATTTACATATTCTATTTCCGAATTGTATTTGGTAATAATGATTGATGCATGAATGCTTGTTACAGCTTTTTGCATTATTTTGAGCAATAATTTAGATTGATGCAGTTGTGTTTTGTCGCGAAAACTAAATACAATGCCTACACACTCGCCGCTAACTAATTGAGCTTTGCTGTAACTTTCAAAAAGACGTCCATCTATAAATTCTAAATTTGAGTATGCTTCTATTTGTTTTTGTTGGCATAAATCGCTGTTTAAATCAAAAAAATTCTTGTTCGTTTTTAATTTTTCTTTGGCAAATTCAGAAATTGATTGAATTGTTTTACCTGCAAGCACTTCGTTAGGAAGTTCCCAAAGTTCGACCAATTTTTGATTAAAAAAAACAATTTTTCCTTGTTTATCAACTACTAAAATGCCATTATCGGTCGATTCAAAAGTAGCCAACAACAACTGATTCATTTGAATTAACTCTTCGTAAGTTTGTTTCTTTTCTTGTTCTTCAAAATTAGTAGTGTATTGTTGATTTTCAATTTTCATAGTATTGGTTAAAAAAAGTAGATTACGTAAATTAAGCACAAGTGCTATTTTAATTGGAGCAAACCTTTTTGTAATCAAATAGATTTTAAGCACTTGGCAAAATGAAATATACAATTTAATTTGGTTCACTGCTTAATAATAACAAAAATCATAAAAAAGATAGTTAAATTATGCAACTTCTTTATGAATTGAGCATTACAAATTGTTTCAAACCTAGTAAGTTTCAATGTAATTCTTTGAAATAAAATGGAATTCATATTGTTCAAAAAAACATATACTTTTTTGAAAACCAATCATTTTCAAATCATTAAACTAAAAAAAACTATCCAATTGTTTATTACGATGTGTACTTATTATTGATTAGATTTTTGTTTTGCTTATAATTTTAACAAAAACAAACCACAAATTTACTAAAAAAAAGAAATATTTATTACATTTTAAATAATTATTTCAAAAAAAACATTTTTTTCTAATAGAATGTTTCTTTTTATTTTTATAAAAATTCAAAATAGACAAAAAAAAGAACTCATTTTCGCAAAAAATATTTTCATTACTCAAAAACATGTTTTAAAATATACTTGTTAATTAAAATAAACTTACTAATTTTGAATCAAATTTTGAACCACAAAGCATACTTTTGTATGCAAGCAAAACAGACTAAACAATAGGAATATTTTATAGAAATCAATCAATTATACAAATAAAAATGAAACAAAATTTGGATTGGGCAAATTTGCCTTTCGGATATATGAAAACGAACTACAACGTTCGTTGCTACTATCGAGATGGAAAATGGGGCGAATTGGAAGTTTCGTCGTCAGAATATTTAACTGTACACATGGCTGCTACAGGTTTGCATTATGGTCAGGAAGCCTTTGAAGGATTGAAAGCTTTTAAAGGAAAAGACTCAAAAGTACGAGTATTTCGTTGGGAAGAAAACGCCAAACGACTTCAAAACTCTGCCAAAGGTGTTATGATGGCTGAAGTTTCTGACGAATTGTTCAAAAAAGCAATGGACAAAGTTATTGAACTCAATGCCGATTTTGTTCCGCCTTATGAGTCGGGTGCTTCTTTGTATATTCGTCCATTGTTGTTTGGTTCGGGTGCGCAAGTGGGCGTTAAACCTGCTTCGGAATATACTTTTATAATGTTTGTAACTCCGGTTGGTCCTTACTTCAAAGAAGGTTTCAAACCAGTCAACATGCTGATTACTCGCGAGTACGACCGTGCTGCTCCACTTGGAACAGGTCATTTGAAAGTAGGCGGAAATTATGCTGCCAGCCTTCGTTCGATTGACAAAGCCCATCATTTGAATTTTGCCAACGTACTTTATTTAGATGCCAAAGAAAAAAAATACATCGATGAATGTGGTCCGGCAAACTTCTTCGCCATCAAGGGAAATACCTACATTACGCCAGAGTCGAAATCTATTTTGCCTTCTATTACAAACATGAGCTTACTTCAATTGGCTAAAGATTTAGGTTTGACCGTAGAACGTCGTCCTGTGTTAGAAACCGAACTTGGTGGTTTTGATGAGGTGGGGGCATGTGGAACTGCCGCAGTAATTAGTCCAATTCGCGAAATAGTTGATATGCAAAACAACATAAAATACGAATATTGCAAAGACGGACAAGCCGGTGAGGTTTCAACCAAACTTTACAACAAGCTTAGAGCCATTCAATATGGCGACGAACCTGATACACACAACTGGGTTTCTGTAATTATGTAGCGTTTTTTAATAGCCGTTAAAAAGAAGAGGTAAAAGAGAATTTATTCACTTTTACCTTTTTTTGTAGAAAAAAACTTATCTTTGGCAAAAAAATAAAAGATGTTTTCTTTTCAAAATCAATAAAACAAAATGAATTTTATTAAAGAAATGCAATGGCGCGGCATGGTACACGATGTAATGCCCGGAACAGAAGAACTACTTGACAAAGAGCAAACTACAGCATATTTAGGCATCGACCCCACAGCCGACTCACTTCACATTGGGCATTTGGCGGGAGTTATGTTGCTCCGACATTTTCAAAATGCCGGACACCGACCTATTGCGCTTATTGGTGGTGCAACAGGCATGATTGGCGACCCTTCGGGAAAATCGCAAGAGCGCAATTTGCTCGATGAGGCAACCTTACGCTACAACCAAGAAGCTATCAAAAAGCAACTTAGCAAGTTTATCAACTTTACCGAAGGCGAAAATAAAGCCCTAATGGTAAATAATTATGACTGGATGCGCGAATTTAGTTTTCTTGGATTTTTGCGCGATGTTGGCAAACATTTGACTGTTAATTACATGATAGCAAAAGACAGCGTAAAAAAGCGCATGACTGGCGAAGGAGAAGGCATTTCTTTTACCGAATTTACTTACCAATTGGTGCAAGGTTACGACTTTTTGTATCTATATGAAAATTACAACTGTAAGCTTCAAATGGGCGGTTCTGACCAATGGGGAAATATTACAACCGGCACCGAACTCATTCGCCGAAAAGCAAGAGGCGAAGCGTATGCTTTCACTATGCCCTTGATAACCAAAGCAGACGGAACTAAATTTGGAAAAACAGAAAAAGGAAACATTTGGCTTTCGGCTGAAAAAACGTCGCCTTACCATTTTTACCAATTTTGGATAAATACAAGCGACGAAGATGCCGAAAAATATATTAAAATTTTCACCATGCTTTCGCAAGAAGAAGTTGCGAAATTAGTAGATGAGCACAAACAAGCCCCTCACTTGCGCCTTTTGCAAAAAACACTGGCGCAGCAACTTACCATAATGGTTCACTCGTCTGAAGCACTCGAAATGTGCATTGCCGCATCAGATATTTTGTTCGGAAAAGATGCTTTGGCTTCGATTAATGCAGTGGATACGGCTACTTT
>DZBP01000199.1 GCA_022729915.1 Draconibacterium orientale
CACGTATTTATCGAAAGTAAAAGGTTTTGATGCCAAACGGCTTTCAAATGATGTGATTAAATTGTTGAATTGTTAAATGGTTTTTATTATAATTTAGTGTCTAGTTTGCTGCCTGTATATATAGAGTCCGCCCCTTAGTTTGTTTCATTCAAAAAAAACCAATGTCGTTTAGCTTTTGCAAAACGTGCATTTTGCTAAACGACATTAAACTATCAACTGTTTATATTTTGCTCACTTTCCTCTTCAGCTAGAGGAGCTTCTTCGCTACTTTCTTTGAAATCGATAATATCATCGGTCGAAAAAACATTGTCAATATCCAACATCATAATAAAATCATCGTTTTGTTTGAGCATTCCGGTAATAAAATTTGATTTGTATTTGTTGCCCAAACTTGGCGGCGGCGTAATCGCTTCAGCACTAACCTCTATAACTTCAAGCACCGAATCTACGAGCGAACCCAATTCAATTCTTTCGCCATTGATGTTAATCTCCATAACCACAATGCACGTATTTTTTGTAAACGTAATGGCTTCCATTCCAAACTTTAAGCGTGTATCAATTACCGGAAGCACTTTACCTCTCAGATTTATAACGCCTTTCATATAATAAGGAGCCTTAGGAACTTCCGTAATTTTTGTTAGTTCCAAAATATTGATTACTTGGTGCACATTTACCGCAAATAATTCATTATCAAGCCTAAATGATAAATACGAACTAATTATTTTATTATCTGAATTATATCCTGTTTCCATTTTACTGTACGTTTTTTTAGAAGTTTTCTTTTATCAAAATCGTTTTTATATAAGTTGCTGTGTGTTTTTTGAAAATAATTTGATTATCTTGTTGGTATCGAGCACCAACGAAACGGTTCCATCACCAAAAATAGACGCACCTGAAATAAATTCTTGTTTTCTGAAAAAATAACCTAAAGGCTTTAGAACTGCTTGATATTCACCAAGTACATTATCTACTATGAGTCCTATTTTCTTTCCTTCATAGTTAATTATTATTCCCCTTTCTAATTCTGGCGGTTCTGTAATAATATCAAATTCTTTTCGTAAATAAATATAAGGAATTTGCTCGCCTTGATAAACAATTATCTCATTGAAATTTTTGACCATTTTAGAATGTTCAACTTCAAAAATTTTGCGCACTTCCGGTAATGGTAAAATATATTTAGTTTCGTTTATTTCTATTAGCAAACCATCTATAATAGAAAGAGTTAATGGAAGTTTTATGGTTATTGTGGTTCCTTCGCCTACAATAGAATCAATTTCTACTTCGCCTCTAATTTCATCTATTTTGCGCTTCACTACGTCCATTCCAACACCTCTTCCCGAAATATCGGTAACTTTAGAAGCCGTAGTAAATCCGGACTTGAAAATTAAGTTAATGATTTGTTTGTCGGTCAGTTTTGCATTGGGTTGTACAAATTCTTTGTCAATGGCTTTTTTCAAAATCAAATTTGGGTCAATTCCTCTGCCATCGTCGTTAATTTGAACAATTACATTAGGTCCTGAATGATAAGCTTTTAAAATGATTTTTCCTATTTCGGGCTTTCCTTTTGCTAAACGTTCCTCTTTCGATTCTATTCCGTGGTCGATGCTGTTGCGTATAGTGTGCATTATGGGCGAAACCAAATGCTCAATAATTGTTTTATCTAGTTCAGTGTCAACACCTTCTGTTTTGAATTCTATTTGTTTATTTTGTTCGCCGGCAAGGTCGCGCACTAAGCGTTTGAAACGTACCAAAATACTTTCGAGAGGGACTAATGAAATATCAAATGCAATGTCGCGCAATTGCCGAGAGAGTTTATTAAAGTCCTCGGTAATATTAATTAACGCCGTATTTTTTGTGTTTTCTTCAATGAGTAGATTTAATCGAGCTTGATTTGTAACTATCTCGCTAACAATATTTAACAAACTGTCGAGTTTATCCGAATTTACTCTAACGCTCGAAATAGAAACTTCGTTTATTTTGTTTTTTAATTGTTTTCCGGTATCGGTTTGTTTCAGTTCTATTTCTTCTTTTTTCTTTTTATTAAAGGCTATAATCAAATCAATATCAATACTATCATTACTTATTAATTTCAAAAACTCAGTATTTTCAAATAAATTTTCATCAGCCAGTTGGGTAATTGAAATTTCGGCATCGTCTTCTATAAAAATAAAAATATTTGCAATATCCTCATCGCTAAGTTTTCCGGTAATAATAATTGACCAGCTAGTATAACATTTTGTTTCGGTCAGTTGTTCAAGTTCCGGCAAATTAGAAACATTCACTATCATTTTAACCCTCGAATCTGTTGCAAGTTCATCGAGAATATACAAAGGATTCGTTCCATTATCAAAAATATCGTGTTTGGGTTTAAATTTAATAAGAAAAGTAGCTTGCCGGTTTATTGAAAGTTTTTCGGTATTTTTAGTACTGTTTTTGTAATTTTCATTTTTTACCTCTAAATTTTCAAGTACATGTTGAATATTTTCGAGCAATTTTTTTTGCTTTTCCGAAGTTTCAGCATTTAGGTTATTGCCTTGTAAAATCAGCAATTTAAGCTGGTCCACTGCCAAAAAAGAAATATCAAGAAGTTCTTCGGTGATGGCAATTTTTTCGGTACGTATAATGTCGTAAGCCGATTCTAAATTGTGTGTTAGGTCGCTAATTTTTTCAAATCCAAACATGCTACTTCCGCCTTTGAGCGAATGCATAATTCTAAAAACCTCTTCAACCAATTCGGGGTTTTCCTTCTCTTTTTCTACCAAAAGAAGAGAAGTTTCCAGCGAAATAATTAAATCTTGAGCTTCTTCAATATATTTTTTTTGGAATCTATCCATTTTGTATGTAATTGAGTAAAGATTTATATTTCAAAACAGGATAATAGCAAAATAAAATTTGTTGAACTTATTTGTTTAACACACAAATCAAATTTTATTTTTTTTTTAAAGCTAGCAACGCAAATTGCATTTTTACCTTAATACTTTTCTAAGAGCCGAAAGTAATTTGCCTGGCACAAAGGGTTTTATAATCCAACCTGTCGCACCTGCTTCTTTGGCTTCCATTTTTTTAGCCACTTGCGATTCGGTTGTTAAAAATAAAATGGGTGTTCGTTTGTATTGTTCGGTTGCTCTTACAAATTTTATAAAATCAATTCCATTCATGTGAGGCATGTGTAAATCGGTTATTATCAAATCAATTTGCCTTCCATCTAAAAATTTTGTAGCTACATCGCCATCTGTTCCCACAAATACTTCGAAACCTGCATTTTCTAAGGTAAAAGTTACTACTTCGCGAATGCTCTCAGAGTCATCAACTATTAAAATTGATTTTTTCATATTCTGTAATTATTTTTTTGTCAAGAAATTTAATTTTATTCACAAGCTTTTTTTGTTAATTCAAAAGCCCATTGAAGCCCGAATTTGTGAAAATTGCTTGCATTTCTTTTGAAAAATCGAACGAAAATGTGATTTTTTTTCCTTTATTAACTACCGTTTTACGAGCAGAAACGAGTAATTGCAAGCCGGGTAAGTCAATGTAATCTATTTTTTTTAAAATTACATCTATTTGGTTGTACTCATTGATGGCTTTGATGAGTTTTTCTTTCACTTCAGCTGCATTGTTAATTGATAATTCTTTTTTAATTGCAAATTTAACCACCGAATTGTCTTGTTCTGAGGTTATCGAAACATTACTATCAATCATAATTCTTTTTTTTTAATTGGTTTATCTGTTTTATTTTTATATTTTCAAAAAGCTAAAAAGTTTACAAAAATAGTATTTTTTTTCAGAAAAATTCTACCTCTGAGTCTTCTTCTGTTTTTATTTCATCTATGTCAAAATTTTGATTTGACATGATTAAATTATGAATCTCTTTTTCAGTTTTAACTGTATAAATATTTTCAAATTGCTTTAAATTCTCAATCTCTTCTTTTGAAACGGTTTCTTTTTTATATTTCAATTTTCCGTTCAAAAAATTTAATTTTGCAATAATTTCTTCCACCGATTTTTCAAAAAAATCGTAATAACCAACTCCTTGAATTGTGTTAATAACTTCGCTCGAAATTTTTTTTGCTAAATTAATGCTTTTTTTCAGAATTTCTTGCAAAACATCTTCATTACTTTTTACTTTTTTTAGTTTTATTTCAATATCTTCAATTGTATCGATTTTTAAGTCCAAAATTAGCTCTTCAAAGTTTGACAGATTCCATATTTCAGGATTTATGCCATTATAATTCTTCACTAAGCTACTCGTAATGTGCTCTATATTAGAGCTTATTTCTTTTAATTTCTTAAAATTGATGGTTTTCGATAAATTTTTATGTTCGTCTATTTTTATGTTTCCTATGTAAAGAGTGGTTTGTTCTGAGGCGTTATTAATTTCACTAATTGTTGATTTAAAGTTTATTAACAACAGTTTTAGCGTTTCAATATTTTTAGTAAATGCTATTTTTGAGGTTTGAATTTCATTTTTGCCATTTTTTATTTGTGCCAAATATTTTTTTGTCAAATTGATAAATGTTTCTTCTTGTTTGGGCAATTCATTGGTAAAAATTCTAAAATAAAAGGAAATATCATTTACACTTAGCGTGATTTGGAGTAATTGCTCGCTAATGCTTTCAATGGCTTGTTCGTACTCTCTGTTGGTTTGAATAAGTTGTGCAACTTGAAGGCTTGCAATGTACTCTATTTTAGAATAATATTGAACAATTGCATCGTTTTTGGTATCGGTATTTTTCGAAATTTCGTCAAAATAGCTTATAATTTTTTTATAAATTATCTGCATGTGTTCCATTTTTTGACGAATAATGTCTTGATATTGAAGCTTTATTACTATTTTATTTATACTTTCAGATGCTTCGGCTATTTTTTGTTTAATTTTAGGATAATATTTTTCGCTTTCTTCGTATTCCTTTTCAATAAGTACTACCGTATTTTTTAATCTATCAAAATTGGTAGAAATGTGCTCAAAAATATCAAAAATCCCACTCGATTCTATTGTAATTTGCTCTTCGAGTAATTTGGTAAGTACCGACAATGTATTTTCAATATTTTTAATAAAAGCAGTCGTTTTTTTAATGTTTTGTTCTATAATTTCAATTTCACTTTTGTAATCATTTTCTTGAGTTAAGTGATACGTTTCGAGTTTTAAATTGGCTAAAATATATTTTAAAGTAAAGAAATTTTGCTTCAAATTTTTAATGGGCAAGTTCAAATAGCGCAACCTATCGTGAAAATCAGAGAGCATTAAGCTTTGTAATTTGAGTTTTTCTTTGAATTCAACACAACTTTTACTTAGCTCTAAGTATTCTTCTTTTAGCTTGGCTATCAGCTTTTTGTTATGGTTTATACTCGAAAGTTCTATAATTTCATTGGCAAAAACGGAAATAGAATTTGCATTTTCATGTGCTTTTTTCATTACTTCGTTAAAGGTTTTGAAATCCTTTTCCGAGCAGTCGTGCAATTTTGCAATTTCTAAGTCAATATCAACAAAAACATTGATGATATGATTTACCAAAATAGGCTCTTCTAAATTGTTTTGTAGTTCAATCATTTTGTTGCTAAAGACTTTTTTGTAATTAAATTGTTAATTGTTAATTGTTAATTGTTAATTGTTAAATTGTTAAATTGTTAAATTGTTAAATTGTTAAATTGTTA
>DZBP01000200.1 GCA_022729915.1 Draconibacterium orientale
TTGATTGAGATTGATTGAGATTGATTGAGGTTGATTGAGATTGATTGAGATTGAATAAGATTGAGGGAGTGCTGCCCAAGTTTCATTTAAGCACCAGAACTATTTTAATTGGAGCAAACCTTTTTGTAGTCAAATAAATTTTAATCTTTTGGCAAAACAAAATATACAATAAAATTTGGTTCGTTAGTTATAATTCAATAAGAATGTATATATTTGCTAAAAATAAGTATTACAATTGTGTCTGCAACGCATTGAAAATTCTACTTTGTATCGATTTTAAACAAGATATTGAGAAAATGGTTGATAGATTAAAGATTTGATTTACTACAAAATACATGATTATTGAAAATAAATTAAAAGACTTAACACCAAAAGAGTTAGGTAAATTGTTTCCTATCCAAATAGTACCCTACGATACAAATTGGGTTTCTATTTTCGATTCAGAAAGTGCAAAAATTAAAGATGTATTGGGCGAGCGTATAGTTTTGAAAATAGAACACTTTGGAAGTACAGCCATAGAAGGGCTTGCAGCAAAACCAACGATTGATATTTTAATTGAAATCCCTCCCCTTACTGATGCTCTAAAGGAATTGATAATTGACAAAATGTCTGCAATAGGTTATATTTTCATTTGGCGAACTGATGAAAATATTCCTTATATGCATTTTGTAAAAGGTTACACCGTTGATGGGTTTAAGGGTTCTGTTTTTCATCTACATTTGGGTGATAAGTATCATTCGTTGTGGGATCGAATTTATTTTCGTAACTATTTAAGGCAAAATAAAGACGTTGCCGAAAAATACGAAGCACTGAAGTATTCATTAGCCAAAGAATTTAAATTTGACAGAGAGGCTTACACAAATGCGAAAGGTCAATTTGTAAAAAGAATAACGGAACTTGCAAAAAAAGAATTCCAAAACCATTTGAAATAAGCACTTAAACTAAATTAATTGTATCTTTTATTTTGCCAAGTGCTTGAAATTTAGTTGATTACAAAAAAGTTTACTCGAATTAAAATAGCATTGGTGCTTATTTAGTGTTTGAAAGAAAACTTATAATTATTTCTAAATAAATTAGTTATATTAAATATACCTGAATGAATAACTCTGCGAAACGTTGATTCAACATTGCGCTGGAATTGTGCGAATTTACGTTTATATTTTCCACTTAAGCACTTAGCAAAATGAAATACACAATTTAATTTGGTTTACTATTTAGGTGAGTTGTTTAGATTATTTTAAAACTCTAAATAGCTGGTTTAGAATATATAAACCCTCAATGCACATTAATTGCTTTTAAAACAATATCATTTTCCAAAACGTTCAAATCCTTAGCAATGATTGGACATTTGGCTTTGAGAAGAAAAAAAACAGAACGTGAAGAATCTGAAAGACCTTCGTAGTTGCCTTGTCCTTTGCTAATGATGAGGTCGGCTTGGTCAAAAAGCGTTAGAAATGCTTCGTTGCATTGATTCAAAAGTGTGGCTGGTGCTATGCAGCCCGACGAAATTATTTCTGATACTTCGCCCAAACCGGAATCAATCGCTTCTTTTATCGTAACATCGTTGATGATAGGAACTTCTCGCACAGCATAATACACTTTTTTATTCATTTGTTCTATCAAAATTTTATCAAAAACCGATTCTCCCGAATTGTCGCCCAAATAAAGTATGGTATTTGCTTTGGAAAGTTCGTGTTCAAATTTATCAAAATCGTCAATACCAAACTGTTGGTTCAAAATAGTGTAAACATCTTGCCTAATATCAAAATGCTTGTTCATACCCAAATCAATCACATTTCCGGCTATAGCTATGCGAACAGCTGTAAGCAATGGATTTGCCGATTTTTCAACAATTTCTTTCAATTCGGGATAAAGCGCCAATGCCTCTTTAATGTTGTCTTGTTTTATTTGAAAGTAAGGGTCTGATACACCGCTAATTTTGCTTACTTCCTGATAAAGAAACATTGTGCTTTGTGGTGGAGGAGTTTCCATGTTTACCTCGTTTAAGCTTGCTCCTACATTCACTAAAATTTGCCTTATTACTTCTTCGTTGTCAGAAGCCAAACGAGCAGTTCGCAACGATTGATTCATAATACAAGGCAAACATTCTAAGTATGTTTTCATTTATAGAAATCTATTTCTCGGCTACTATTTATTTATAATTAAAATGATTCAAAGTTTGGGTCATTTTGGTTGCCCAAATCAAAATGTATTCCATTTTCTTTTTCGAAAGGCATTTTTTTCTCAAATTTAAAAGCAGGAGTTACCGTAGGAGCTACCATAATGTTGTTTTTAAGTTTGAAAAAAGAAATGGTTTTTTTCAAATGGGAAGCTTGCAAAGCCATTTCTTCGCTACTCGAAGCCAATTCTTCGGCAGAAGCGGAGTTTTGCTGAGCAACTTGAGTCAATTGTTCGATAGCCATTCTAATTTGGTTTATACCCGAATTTTGTTCACTACTTGTAGCTGCAATTTCTTGAACCAATTTTCTTGCTTTGATTAGGTTTTGAAATTTTTAAACTCGAGTGTTGTTTTATTTAGAGCTATCCATAATGTAATCAAATAAATTTTAAGCACTTGGCAAAATAGATATGTAATTAAATATGATTCTCCATTTAAATATGCAATTTACAGAAATAAAAAAACAAATACAAATAAACTTTCATATTTTATGAACTTTTCATTCTTTCATAAATATTTAAAATTACCAACAATCAAATTGAAATCTTTTAATATTTCAATTTTTTTTTATTGAACTTTAAAGAAGTTTATCTAAATGTAAATTACTTAGAATGTTAGTTTTGAAATTATTACACCTAAATGTAGGTTATATAAATAATAAAAAAATGAATATTAATTTTGTTTTTCTTATGCAATTTAAAACTCCGATTTTATAAAAAGAATTATATCTTTGTTTTAAATTGCATAAAATCAAAAAAAAATCAATGTTTTTTTAGAAAAAAAACTATTCATTGGGCTAAATAAATAAAGTAATAAAATTTTATTTCGTGTTGTTTCTTATGATGAAAATTTAAACACCAGAGCTATTTTATTTAGAATATTTTTTTTTGTAACCAAATAATATTTAAGCACTTGGTAAAATAAAATATACAATTAAAATTGGTTCTCTACTTATAATCTTTGCTTAACTGCTTCATACAATACTACACCGCATGCCACAGAAACGTTAAGAGATTCTATTTCACCAATCATAGGGATTTTTACTTGAAAATCAGACATTTTTAAATATTTTGGCGAAATACCACTTTCTTCAGAACCTAAAATAAAAGCAGTAGGTTTGGTCAAATCGCTCGAAAAATAATTGTCTTTGGCTTTTTCGGTAACTGAAATTATCTGTAAACCACTTTCTTGCAAAAATATAATTGCCTCAAATAAATCTTCGACCTTGCAAACCGGTATTTTATGCAAAGCACCGGCAGAAGTTTTAATTGCATCTGCGTTAATTTGTGCCGAGTTACGCGCCGGAATTACAATTGCATCAACACCAGAACATTCTGCAGTTCTGGCTATTGCGCCAAAATTGCGCACATCGGTAACTTTGTCGAGCAGCAAAACCAAAGGCACTTTTTTGTTTTCATACACAAAAGGAATCACGTCTTCTAATTGATAATATTCAATTTCGGGCAAAAAAGCAATAATTCCTTGATGGTTTTTTGATGTTACTCTATTTAATTTTTCAACAGGCACATATTGAAAAGCAATTTTTTTATTGCGTATTAAGGTAAATAATTCGCTAAAACCATCGCCGCTAAGCCCCTTTTTTATGTAAACTCTATCAATTTGCTTGTCCGAATTTATTGCCTCTATCACCGGACGAATGCCAAAAATTTTATTTGAATCTTTCATTTTTTTTATTTTATGAATATGTTGTGTTTGCTATTTTTATTTTGAGCTATGATGCTGTTTTATATAGAGCAACTGTTTTTTTTTATTTGTATGTAATTTTCAAATATTTAGCAAATCAACAAATAATTAATCTGGTTTATTGCTTGCTATAGAACTTTAAATTTTATGAAATTAAATTATTTTAAGCAAAGTTAATACTATTATTTTAATATCCACAAACATATTTTTTTCATTAATGTATTTTAAATTCAATTGAAGTTTATCTGGCATAATTCGTTCAATATAAGCTTTTTCAGCATCATCAAATTGTGCTAAAATTTCATTTTCATTAGAATACTTTAGAGAAGCAAAGTCGGTAATTCCGGGCTTCACACTCAGAACCATTTTTTGCTCAGCACTATATAAATCGACATATTTTTTAACTTCCGGACGTGGTCCCACTAAACTCATTGAACCCAAAAAAACATTTATAAGTTGAGGTAATTCATCGAGTTTATATTTGCGCAAATAATATCCAATTTTTGTAATTCTGCTATCCTTATTACCCACTGTTAGTAATCCTTTTTTATCAGAATTTGAGAACATTGTTCTAAATTTATACAAATAAAATACTTTTTCATTTTTTCCTATTCTGATTTGTTTGTAAAAAATACCGCCTTTAGAATCGAAAATTATAAAAAGAGAAACTATTAATAGCAAGGGAGATAGCAAAATCAACCCAATACTTGAAAAGAAAATATCAAACAAACGTTTCATGTTTTGTTTATTGGAGTTTATTTATTTTAAAACTTCTTCTACCGATTTTATTACCGCCTCAATTACTTCATTTATTTGATTTTCAGATAAATCATAAAATACAGGCAAACTTATAACTCGCTGATAATTATCAAGGGCAATTGGATAATCTTCTTTGTTGTATCCTAAATTCTTGTAAAAAGTAAAAGAAGGAACTAGTTGGAAATGAACATTAACTGAAACATCTTTGTCAAAAATAAGTTGTATAATTCTATCTCTTTCCGATTCTGTTATATTTTTAATTCGTAGTGAATACACGTGAAAGCATGACTTTTTGTTAATAGTTTCAAAAACAGGTAGTTCTGCCCATTTGTATTTACTTAAAGCATCAGTATATTTTTCAAATATAAATTTTCGTTTGAGCAAAGTGTCATTATCATATCGTTGCAATTCAACTAAACCAATCGAAGCTAAAATGTCTGTCATATTTGCTTTATAACCAGCAGTTAAGATATCATAGCGCCAATTCCCTTTTTGTGTTTTTGCTAAGGCATCTTTGTTTTGACCATGCAAAGCAAGTATGTTCATGTATGAATAAACTTGCTCATTATCAAAAGGTTCAGGTAAATTAAAAGCAATAGCACCGCCTTCGGCTGTAGTTAAATTTTTAACCGCATGAAACGAAAATACAGTAATATCAGTAAGGCTACCAGTAGGTTTACCATTGTATTTTGCCCCAAGCGAGTGTGCAGCATCTGAAAGAATTAAAATACGCCCTAATTTATTTTGGTTTTCACCTTTAGGGCAAAATAAATTTCGTGTTTTTTCATTGCGCACTAATTCATTTATTTGGTCAAAATCAACAGGCATTCCGCCAAAATCAACTGGCATTATTACCTTTGTTTTTGGAGTAATTGCTTTTTCAATTTCGCTAACTGAAATATTAAAATCCGTTTTGTTTGAATCTACAAAAATAGGTTTTGCTCCGCAATGAATTACTACATTGGCAGTTGCAGCGTAAGTATAAGCCGGAAGTAT
>DZBP01000201.1 GCA_022729915.1 Draconibacterium orientale
AACTGAATGATGTTTTTGTTGTGTTGTTCTATTATTTTCATTTTTTATTTTTAACGATTAATTCAAAAAATTCACACGTTTCCATGTTCCTTATCGGAACGATGGAAAGTGTTTGAAAAAAAACAAATTCATTTCCCCGCTTTTTATTTCTACAAAGATACATTTTTTTTAAGAATAAACAATTTTTAACAAAGGTAAAATGCTTTATATTTTTAGAAATTTTCCAATTTATATTTATTTCAATTTAAATTGTTTTCAACCCGCTAAGAACCTTATAATTAACGAATTAAATTAGCTCAAAATCGTTACTATCAAATTTCTATTTCCTCCGTGATTTCTAAATTCGCAAAGATAAATTCCCTGCCAAGTTCCTAAATTTGGTTTGTAATTGGTGATAGGAATAGTAATTGAATTTCCAATCAATGAAGCTTTTATATGCGCTGGCATGTCGTCATTTCCTTCGTCGGTATGAGTAAAAAAATTGGTATTTTCAGGAATCAATCGATTGAAATAATTTTCAAAATCGATTCGTACCGAAGGGTCTGCATTTTCGTTGAGCGTAAGCGCAGCCGATGTGTGTTTTATGTGTACGTGCATAATTCCAAAAGCCGGAAATTTATCTATCACATTCATTACCAAATCGGTAATTAAATGAAAACCTCTTTTGAACTGCGACAAACGAACTTCAAATTGTTGTACCATTTTACTGAGAAATTGATAATTTTTTATAATAAGAAAATTAGTAGATTCTTAAACTTTGCAAATGTTTTTAAATTAGTTAATTTTGGGCGTTGAAAAAACTAAAATATCATTCGCAAAATTAGAGATACAAAAATAAGAAAATATGCAAGAAAATAAAAAACCATTGATATTGGTAACCAACGACGATGGCTACGACGCAAAAGGCATAAAATGTTTAATAGAAGTGGCTCGAAAATACGGGAAAGTAGTGGTTGTTGCGCCCGAAATTGGTCGTTCGGGCATGGCGCATGCTATAACCATGAAAAAAACGCTCACTTACACATTGCTTGAACAATCGGAAGATTACCAACTTTATTCGTGCAGCGGCACGCCTGCAGATTGTGTAAAAATAGCTCGCTTTCAGATACTTAAACAAGAACCGGATTTCCTTTTTTCGGGAATTAATCACGGTTCCAATTCCTCCATAAATGTGGTGTACTCGGGTACAATGGGTGCGGCTTTTGAAGGCGCAATTGCCGGAATTCCATCGGTTGGATTTTCGCTTTTGAGCCACAATCCCGATGCTGATTTTTCGGAAGCTCAAAAATATATTTCGCAAATTATTGAAAAAGTTATCAGGTATGGTTTGCAACCCAAAACTGCCCTGAATGTAAATTTTCCAAAAGTTTCGGAAAAACCCTACAACGGCATCAAAATTTGCCACCAAACCAAAGGTTATTGGCGTGAAGAATATGTAGAAACGTCTGACCCTTGGGATAGAAAATATTACTGGCTTACAGGATTTTACACAAATCAAGAGCCTGAAAATATTGAAACCGATGAATGGGCTTTGGCAAATAATTACGTGTCGATAGTACCTGTTCATGTGGACTTAACTCATTATGAATCAATAAACGAACTAAAAAAACAAGGTTATGAAGCTTAAAAAACAATACAACACACAAATTTCCGGACTTCTTGCCGGATTATTTATTCCTCTTTTTGTAGCTCTTATTTTTTACTTGCTCAATGTGGATAGATTTGGTGGAACCGAACGCCTGCTTTGGTACATCAGAACTGTTGATATTACTACAAAATTATTGAGTTTGTTTCTTTTGCCTAATTTGCTGTTGTTTTTTTATTTCAATTGGCAAAATTTTTTAAGTGCTGCTCGTGGAGTTTTGTTTTCTACATTTATCTATGCCGGTATTATTATTTACCTGAAATTTTTTTAAGTTTTGGAAATAAACACTTGTGCATTTTAAGACAAGTGCTATAAAATTTTCAAATTGCAACTTTGGATTTTTAGGCAACTTCATCTTTTCCTGTTTACTTAAAAATAAAATATCTGTTTATTAAAAAAAATAGAACCACGCACATTTGTAAAAACATTTTTGCTGGATTTGTTGTTTTTTACTAAAAATAAAAGTATATTTGTAAAAATTACCTTTATTCTAAAGCCAAAATATTTAGCATTTTTAAAATGTAAAAAACTTGGCAAAAATCCAAACGATATGATAACTTCAATCCTAGACAACGATTTATATAAATTTTCAATGCAAAATGCTGTGGTAAAACTTTTTCCACGTGCTAAGGTAAAGTATGAATTTATAAACCGCAATCAAACACCTTTCCCAGAGGGATTTGCAGAGGCTTTGCGCAAAGAAATTTATAAAATGTGCGAACTGAAACTACAACCCGATGAAAAAGATTTTTTGGAACGAAAATGCTATTACCTCGACCCTACTTACCTCGATTTTTTGCGGGGCTACCGTTTTGACCCTAGCGAAGTAGGTGTAATTCAGATAAGTGGAAATTTGCAAGTTACGGTGGAAGGTTATTGGTACAGAACTATTATGTGGGAAGTTCCTTTAATGGCTTTAATTTCAGAACTTTACTTTAAAATAACCAATTCTAAACCTTACTCTGATGATAGAATAGCAGAAATTGTTCAAAATAAAATAGCTAATTATAACTACAAAGCGGTAAAAGTTGCCGATTTCGGAACTCGACGAAGATACTCTAATGCTGTACAAGATTTAGTAGTCAAAAACCTAAAAGAGTATGGTGGAAACGCATTTTCTGGCAGTAGTAACGTATATTTTGCAAAAAAATACGACACTACACCTATTGGAACTCATGCACACGAGTGGTTTATGTTTCATGGAGCAAAATATGGCTACAAAATTGCAAATAAACTCGCTTTAGAGCATTGGGTAGAGGTTTATAGAGGCGATTTAGGTATTGCACTGTCCGATACTTACACTTCCGATGTGTTTTTTAGAGCTTTCGATAAAAAATTTGCTAAACTTTTCGATGGTGTTCGTCAAGACTCAGGCGATGCTTTGATTTTTGCCGACAAAGTAATAGCGCATTACAAGAGTTTAAATATCGACCCAATGTCGAAAGTGATTGTGTTTTCAGATGGTCTAAATCCCGAAGAAGTTTCAAAAATAGCCGATTATTGCCGAAATAGAATTGGTATGTCGTTTGGTATTGGCACAAATTTTACCAACGATGTAGGTGTGAGACCTTTAAATATTGTAATTAAAATTACTGACGCTTTGCCGGAAGGCGGACAAAATTGGGTTTCAACGGTTAAACTTTCCGATACTGCCGGCAAACATACAGGTTCTCAAAAAGCTATTAAATTATGCAAAGATTTACTCGAAATAGATTAATTAATTAACATTTTTTTTTATTTAAAAGTAGGTTTTTATTTCAAAATAAAAACCTTCTTTTTTATGCTAAGTAAAGGCTTCAAATGACTTGTCATCTACCATACTGTTCAGAAAATCATTCTTTGGAGCATCTATCTTATCTTCTTGTTTCACAGTTACTTCTGGATTATTTATTGTGTTATTCTTTTCAGAAGTAATACTTAATTGATTATGCAATAAATCAGACAATTTCTTTTGCATTTCCATTATGTGAGCTTGCAATTGGTGAATATCGCTTTCCTTCATCGGTTCGGTTTTAAAGAAACCTACTGCTTTGAGCAATTCATTTGCTAATTCGTTTAAAACAATAGATTTACCAGACATTTCTTCTGAAATAGCCGCTGTACTTTGCGTTGCAATATTCATTTGACCTATTGCCATGTTCACTTGCAGCAAACCATGCCTTTGTTCGGCACTAGAACCGGCAATTTCTTGAACAAGTTGTGCGGTATTTTCAATCTTTTTTATGGTATTTGAAATTAATTTGCCCGAATTTTCAGCACTTAACACAGTTTCTTTTGAGAGTTCTCTAATTATTTGAGCCGAATTTTGACTTTCAACCGAAAGGGTTCGAACTTCACCAGCTACAACGGCAAAACCTTTACCGTATTCACCAGCTCTTGCTGCTTCAATTGAAGCATTTACAGCCAGAATATTTGTTCTTTCTGCAATTTCGTTTATAATGGAAATTTTTTCAACTATCGTTTTGAGCGAGTTTATTGTTGCGAACATCACATCACCAAGTTCTTTTATGTCTTGATAGGCTTGCATAGCAATCCGCTCGGTAACTCCTGCATTTTCAGCATTTTGATTCACACTCGAAACCATTTGCTCCATCGACGATGAAATTTCTTCTATTGACGCTGCTTGCTCTGATGCACTCGTTGAAGTTAAATCTGCACTCTTCATAATTTCCTGACTTGCAACCTGATAATTCAATGAAATCGATTTTATTCGGTCAATCGTTTCTGCTATTTTGCTCGACATATTATTTAGTGAATTACCCAAAATACTTGTTTCATCTTTGTTTTTTATTTCCAATTTTTGATACAAAATTCCATCTGACATATTTTTGGCTAATCCAACACTTTTTACAATTGGAATAGTTATACCTCTACTAATCAATATTATAATAATCAAAATCAAAACCAACATAAAAAATCCAATAAAAATAGAAGATTTATATTTATCGTTAGCTGTGGCTTCTATCTCATCTTCTGGTATTTGAACAAAATAATACCAAGGTGCTTTGGTGTCGCCAATATCTATTCTTGCAATGGTAGTAATATAACTCAAGTCATTTTTTTTATTTTTTGTAACAAACTGAATTACTGAATTTTCCTTCAATTGTTGAACCAAACTTGCCGAATCTAAATCAAACAATACACTTGCATTTTTTCCAATAAAACTTGTATCAACATGCATAGTTATAGTCAATTGATTGGATAAAATACCGCTTGTGCCAGCTTCCGATAAATTCATGTCGCGCGTGATTGCATGAAGTCTACCAAATTCAACATCAATTCCTACAACTCCAAAAAACTCATCATTTGCTATTAATGGGTGCACACACGAAGTTTCATAGTATTCTTTTTTAGTAACATCTCCCGGATAAATCCATTTATATGGTTCTAAAATTACCGAAAGTTTTGTTTTTTTAGGCAAAATATAATAGTCTTCAGCATAAGAATCTTCATAATCCTCACCTACAAAATCCGGAACTATTTCATTGCCCGAAATTAACCAAGCTGGACCAAAAATATCAACCGAATTCTCAATTGTAAAAGTTTGAATACGCTTAGCTTTTATCGAATCGTATTCAAATTGACTCCAAACACTCAAAAAGTTTTTATTTTCAGCCAAAACTCTTTTCATCATCAAATCAATCATCTTTCGCTGGCTGTTTCCATTTTCTTTCCACTCTTGGTAAGCATTAGCAACAGTTTGGGCTACTGCTAATGTATTTTCAAAATACGCTTTTACTTTATTTGCTCCTTCCGAAGCTTTATTTATAGCCAACTCTTTCGATGATTGGAAAGCGCCATTGTAAATAGTTTTGGACAAATAAAAAACAATCGACAAAAAAATGACACTTATAGGTATAAATATGAAAATAATTAATTTCCTACGAAGTTTACTTAAAAAATATTCTTTCATAAATTACGGTTTTATTGATAGAAAATAAACTAGAAAAATACAAATGATTTAATTTTGAATTTTATAA
>DZBP01000202.1:0-75 GCA_022729915.1 Draconibacterium orientale
AAAAAATTAATTATATGTATCAATTTTGTATATACTAATTTGAAAATTTGAAAATTTGAAAATGAATTAACTTGA
>DZBP01000202.1:175-5583 GCA_022729915.1 Draconibacterium orientale
TAAATCAAATAATTACAAATTTCAATTTCTAAGTTTTTAAAACAATTTTGTATATACTAATTTGAAAATTTGAAAATTTGAAAATGAATTAACTTGAAAATTATAAACTATAAATCAAATAATTACAAATTTCAATTTCTAAGTTTTTAAAACAATTTTGTATATCAATAATTTTAACTTTGTCAAAAATAGGTTAGATTATATTGGTAGGAAGATTCAACATAAGCAGGCTTACTATATGTTGCCAACTTTTCAATAAAAAAGCCTACCTCAAACTACATGCAAGCCATTTTTCAAAAAAAATGAGCTTATCGCAGCTGTAGGTTGCCAATTTTTCAAAAAAAATGAGCTTGGAGGACTTCCCTAAAGCCAATATTTCAAAAAAAAATAAGCAGGTTCAGGTCTGAAGTTGTCCATTTTGCAAAAAAATAAAGCACTTTTGATACCAAACTTAGCCAAAGTTTTTGAACTTTGGCAAAGTTGAGTTTTTTATTAAGCCATTACTTATTGAAAAAGATAACTCTAAGTCATCTTTTTCAATAAAAATATAATCTAATAACCTACAAAAAGCAATGATAAGATATTACATCTTCAAAAACTCATATTCATATACTTTTGGTTCAATTTTTTGAGCCAAAAGTTTTAATTTATCTCTTAAATCGGCAATCAGTTGGGTATAAGTTTCATCAGAGCTTTTATTATTCATTTTGCCTGTTTCGTTTCGCCCCTGAAAATACTCACGAATATCATATAATGAAGCATTTACGTTGTATTCAGCTTTTCCAAAGTTCAAAGCTTTGGAAAAGCTACTGTGATAATACTTCCACAATTCTCTACCGGCATCAAAAACGGCTGTTGCTTCGGGCGAAAATTCTAATTTTTCGGTTGTTCTTACTTTTTTTCGGTTGTATAAGTCCGCCTCTTCTTCAATTTTTAGTTTGCCGTTGATGAATTTGCTCATAAAATTACTTTCAAAATTATCTCGTGCATTTATTTCGCTTTCGGTAAACGGAATCCAATGGTTTGTGCCTGCTTTTGAAGTAATTTTATTTTGGCTGTGAAACGAAGCAAAAATAAAGCAATCGTTTTGAAATTCTTTGTCTTTTTCCCACTTTTTGTTTGGGTAAAGAAATTGGTCTCTATCGTTGAGCCAAGTTTCTTTAATTATGTGTCTAATTGCAAGATAGATACTCATTTGGATAATATTATTTTTTGTAATATCAGCCGTAAGTCGTTTAATTATATCATTTTGTGTTGGTTGGTTTGTAAAAAAAACTCCTCTGTTGTTTTGCATATCAGTTCCTTGCATTCTCAAATAGGCAATACGTTCATTTTTTTTATCATAGAAATTTCGTAACCAATTTATTACAAAGGTGTTTTTTGTGTGAACATAAAATTTTTTCTTGCCTATTTTTTTTTCTGAACTATTTTCAAATATATCACAAGAAATTGTTTTTAACGTTTCTTTATTTTGTAAATTCCAGATTAAAAATGCAATAGGAAATTTACCATTTACATTATCAAAAGAATATGCCGGAACTATAAATCCTTTTTCAAATTTAGCATTGAAATAATCACGAAATTTAAAAAAGTTTTGAGCATTAATAAATTTCAGCGTGCTAAAAGACGCTAATTTTGAACTTGGTAATTCTTTATGCACACGCAAAAAGAATTGTACAAAAAGTTCTCTTGTGGCAGTGCCTATATCTTTACTAAAATAGTTATAGATGTTCGTTTTTGTTGCAACAAAAGATTTATTTTCACCCTTTCCTACTACGGTTGCTCTGCTGCTTGCCTCTGCATACGGCGGATTGATATAAACTACCAAGCGTTTTCGTTTTTCGGCATCATTTATTACATTTTGCAACGATTGTGGTAATTTAGAAAAGTCATCGTTCAAAAAATCAAACTGAAATACGTGGTCTTCCAACAAGTTAGCACCATTTTTTATTCGGTCTTTTATTACGTCCACATCTTGCTTGTCGAGAGTCGAAGCCCAAATGTTGTATTTATTGGTAAGTCCGGCAAGCAGATTTCCTGTACCTGCGGCACAATCCCAAATATAATATTCATCTTGCCAACCCTCGCCCAAAACATCTGCCAAATAGCTTTGAGAAAGTTCCACCCATATTTGCGGAGTGAAAAAACTGCCCTTTCGTTCTCTTACATCTTGCGGAACGAGCAAATCTCTACGCTCTACAATGTAATCCCAGTATTGTTCCAGCGGTGGACGCTCGTATTTATTCCAAAACTGGGCGTGTGTTTTTTTATTGTCGGTAAAATTGGTTGTGCGGGAACTAAAAAAGCCCAAATCATCTATCTTGCGGTCAAGTTGATAATGGTCTTTTTTCAAAAGAACAAACAATTTGTCTTTTAACGTTATATTTTCGTCAGAAAGTAAATCGGCTAAATAAAAATCGCCATCAATGATTCCGCTTTTTTTTACAATATCCCAATTTACGGCAATGGTTGGCTTTACTGCTTGCAACCATTTGTTATAAATTACTATAAAATTGTTTTTATCTATTCTAGTTTTTGTTAAGCCGAACTTTCCTACAATAAAATTGGTTTTGATAAATTTTTGTAGTTCGTTAAGGTCTTTATCGAAGTAATATAAAAGTGTATTTTCGTCTAAAATATCTTTTACTTTGGTATAAATAACTTGAAATTCTTTGGTGTCGTAGTTCGATGGGGTTACATTCCAATTGAAATCATTCACATAAAAAATATCCTGAATATCATTATATGGAACGAAAGCCATTTTTTCAGCATCGAAAGCACCAAGAAAAGTAGGAGGAAGAAATTTATCGAACGTGCGGGCTTTTCCTATTGTTAAAATCAGTTGTACCAACGAATTATAAATATTAGAAATACCTTTCTTTGCTTCTGCCCAAAGCAAACTTTCTTGATGCGAAGGTTCTTGTTCGCTTTGGTGCATCGCAATACAAAAGTCCACATTGCCTATTATCTTATTGGTATTGTAACCACTAAAATAATCGTCGGCTATTTGGTTTTTTAATTCTTCTTCTCTTATCGTTATATCGTATGGCATGCTACCTTTTATTATTGTTGATATGTTAGATATTTCAAAATCGATGATGATTTGAGCTTTTATTCTAATGCACGCTTTTTTGTAATTAGAATTTAGAGAAAGGTAAGCAAATACTTATTGAAAAAGATAACTCTAAGTCATCTTTTCAATAAGTTTTGTACTTAACTGATTGCCGAGCCATTGTTTACGGCTTTAGCAGGCGAAACAAAAACCAGTTCGCCATCAGCATTTTCAGCCATTAGAATCATGCCTTGCGATTGAATGCCTTTGATGTCGCGTGGTGCAAGATTTACCAAAATACTAACTTGTTTGCCTATTATCTCTTCGGGTTTAAAATATTCGGCAATACCCGACACAACGGTACGTTTGTCGATTCCGGTATCTACCAATAGTTTTAGAAGTTTCTTTGTTTTTGGAAGTTTTTCGGCTTCAAGTATTTTTCCTATTCTAATGTCCATTTTTTGAAACTCCTCAAAACTGATGTTTGGCTTTGAAGGTTCTGCTTTAGAGGCACTCAATTCGTTGTTCTTCTTAGTATCCAAAAGTTTCTGAATTTGAGCTTCTACCTCAGCGTCTTCTATTTTGGCAAACAAGAGTTTCCCTTCGCCAAGCAAATGCCCTACTGCCAAAAGGTTGGTATTGCCGGCATCTGACCAAGTAGCTTTGCTTAAATTGAGCATTTCCTTTAAGCTTTTAGACGAAAACGGAATAAATGGCTCCGAAAGAATAGCCAAATTAGCTGAAATCTGCAAACAAATATTCAAAATGGTTTTAACCTTGTTCTCGTCGGTTTTGATGAGTTTCCAAGGTTCGGTTTCGGCTAAGTATTTGTTTCCTACTCGTGCCAAAGCCATAAAGCTGCGCAAAGCTTCTTTAAAATGGAATGTTTCTATGTTTTTCTCAACCTCTAGTTTTAAGTTTGCTATTTCAAACAAAGCTTCTCGGTCTTGTTGGTTTAGCTCATTGAGTTCAGGTACTTTTCCTTCAAAGTACTTATGTGTAAGCACAATGGTTCTGTTTATGAAGTTTCCGTAAACACCTACCAATTCGTTGTTGTTGCGAGCCTGAAAATCTTTCCAAGTAAAATCATTGTCCTTTGCTTCGGGAGCATTGGCAGTTAAAACATAGCGCAAAACGTCTTGTTTTTGTGGAAAGTCTTCCAAATATTCGTGCAACCAAACCGCCCAATTGCGCGAGGTAGATATTTTATCGTTTTCGAGATTCAAAAACTCATTGGCGGGTACGTTTTCGGGCAAAATATAACTACCTTCGGCTTTGAGCATCGAAGGAAAGATAATGCAATGAAACACAATGTTGTCTTTACCAATGAAATGAATCATGCGTGTATCTTCGCTTTTCCAATACTTTTCCCAATCGGGTGTAAGTTCTTTGGTAGCCGATATGTAGCCAATGGGTGCATCGAACCAAACGTAAAGCACTTTACCTTCAGCACCTTCCACAGGTACAGGCACGCCCCAATCCAAGTCGCGACTTACGGCTCTGGGTTGCAAGCCCATATCTATCCACGACTTGCATTGTCCGTAAACATTGGTTTTCCAATCTTTATGGTCGGTCAAAATCCATTGTTTGAAAAAATCTTCGTCTTTGTTCAAAGGCAAATACCAATGTTTGGTTTCTTTGAGCTGAGGCGTATTTCCGGTAATAGCCGATTTAGGATTAATCAAATCGGTTGCATTGAGCGATGTACCACAGGCTTCGCATTGGTCGCCATAAGCACGTTCGTTGTTGCAATGCGGACAAGTACCCGTAATATAGCGGTCAGCCAGAAACTGATTGGCTTGTGGGTCGAAGAACTGTTCGGTCGTGTGTTCTTCAAAAATACCTTTGTCGTACAAGGTTTTGAAAAACTCCGATGCCGTTTCGTGGTGGATTTTGTTTGATGTTCGAGAATAGATATCGAAAGCAATTCCAAAATCAGCAAAGGCTTTTTTGTTCAAATCGTGGTATCTGTCCACAACTTGTTGAGGTGTTATTCCCTCTTTCTTAGCTTTTAATGTTATAGGCACTCCGTGTTCGTCAGAGCCGCAAACATGAATTACCTCTTCGCCTTTTAAACGCAAGTATCGGGTATAAATATCCGATGGCACATAAACCCCTGCCAAATGCCCAATGTGAATGGGTCCGTTTGCATAAGGTAGTGCTGATGTTATGAGTGTTCTATTGTATTTCTTTAGCATATACTTTTTTTTAACGATTAACGATTAATGTTCAACGATTAATGTTCAACGATTAATGTTTAATGTTCAACGATTAATGTTTAATGTTCAACGATTAATGTTTAATAACTAAGATTTCCGACTTTATAACTTGTTTATTTTCAATAATTTAATTAATC
>DZBP01000203.1 GCA_022729915.1 Draconibacterium orientale
AATCTTTTTGTAATCAAATAAATTTTAAGCACTTGGCAAAACGAAAAATACAATTTAATTAGGTTCGTTGTTTAAGTTTGTCGATACTGGTACGAACATTTTTTTAGCAAAGTGTAGGATAATATCAAAATATATTTTTACCTTTACATTTATTTTTGTATTCACAAACAGAAAAACAAAATGGAAGTAGTAATAATTATAGCAATAGCTACCGTACTTATCTTGTCGGGAGTTAAAATAGCTCAAGAATATCAACGAGCTATCGTATTCAGGTTGGGACGTTTTCAATCGATTAAAGGTCCGGGTATATACTTTCTTATTCCGTTGATAGAACGCCAGCAGAAGGTGGATATCAGAACTCGGACGGTAGATTTAGAACAACAAGAAACCATTACCAAAGACAGCGTAACCATAAAAGTAAATGCAGTGCTTTGGTTTAAAGTAATTAACCCTGAATCGGCAATAATTCAAGTAGCTGACTACAATAAGGCGGTTTATCAATTTTCGGTTACTGCGCTTCGCAACATCATTGGGCAACATACATTAGATGAGGTTTTGAGAGAAAGAGAACAAATAAACAACACATTGCAACTCATTGTGGATTCCATAACCGAGCCTTGGGGTATAAAAATAGAAATGGTAGAAATGAAAGACGTAGAAATACCCGAAGCAATGCAGCGCGCCATGGCACGCGAAGCTGAAGCCATTCGCGAAAAACGTGCTAGAATTGTTAAAGCTGAAGCTGAACTAGAGGCTTCTATTAAACTTACTCAAGGTGCTAAAATAATGGAAGGCAGTAATGTAGCTTTAGAACTTAGACGTATGCAAATGCTTTCGGAAATAGGCATTGATAACAATACAACTACCATCATGCTTATTCCTTCCGATTTTACTAATGCAGCAAAAAGTTTTACCGAGTTTGTTTCTAAAAAAACTGAATAAACTCAATTCAGATACAACAGATACGATGATTTTCAAGTCATCGTATCAGTGTGCAACTTATACATGAGCAAAATAGGCTCATGGTTAGGAAATCAAACTTCGGGAGATAATTATTTTTTGAATCTCCGAAGTGCCTTCGTATATTTGAGTAAGTTTAGCATCGCGCATGAGTTTCTCTACTTTGTATTCCTTCACATATCCGTTACCTCCGTGTATTTGTACCGCTTGGGTTGTTACTTCCATAGCAATGTCGGCAGCATATTGCTTAGCCATTGCACTGGCTACACTGTAATCTTTCTTATGGTCTTTGAGCCAAGCCGCTTTGAGGCAAAGGTTGCGAGCGTTTTCAATCTTTACTGCCATGTCGGAAAGTTTAAAGGCAAGCGACTGGTGATTGAATATCTTTGTGCCAAATGCTTTGCGCTCTTGAGAGTACTTTAGTGCAAGTTCAAACGCACCGGAGGCTATACCGAGTGCTTGCGATGCAATGCCAATTCTACCACCGTTGAGCGTTTCCATGGCAAATTTAAATCCAAACCCATCTGCACCAATTCTATTTTCTTTGGGCACTTTTACATCAGAAAACATAACCGAGTGTGTATCGGAGCTGCGCATGCCCATTTTGTTTTCGTGCGGACCTACCGAAATGCCTTCCCAGTTGCGTTCTACAATAAAAGCGTTGATGCCTTTGTGCCCTTTTTCGGGGTTGGTGTGGGCTATTACTAGATAAGTTCCTGCGCTATTGCCGTTGGTTATCCAGTTTTTAGTACCGTTGATGAGGTAATGGTCGCCTTTGTCTTCGGCTGTGGTACGTTGTTTGGTGGCATCGGAGCCGGCTTCGGGTTCCGATAGTAGAAAGGCGCCCATATAATCGCCACGTGCCAAGGGCTTGAGGTATTTTTGCTTTTGCTCTTCGTTGCCGTATTTCTCAAGTCCCCAACATACTAGCGAGTTATTGACCGACATAATTACACTCACCGAAGGATCTACCT
Source organism: Draconibacterium orientale (assembly GCA_022729915.1). Taxonomy (GTDB): domain Bacteria; phylum Bacteroidota; class Bacteroidia; order Bacteroidales; family JAIFNL01; genus JAIFNL01. Next base: position 1,935 of record DZBP01000203.1, read on the forward strand.
TCGATATTTCTTCCATTGCCAAAACATACGAAACGGTATCCATTCCGGCTCCATCGTACGTCATGTCGGTCATCATGCCCATAAAGCCAAGCTCGGAGAGGGCTTTTACATGTTTGGTAGGGTAGAGAGAGGCTTCGTCGCGCTCCAACACATCTTTAGAAATTTCACGTTGTGCGTAATCTCTTGCAGCTTGCTGTACGGTAAGCTGTTCTTCTGTAAATTCAAAATTCATAGTGCTTTTGGTTTTATTATATTTATTGTAAGTAGTTGTTTTATTTGTTTTTGTGCATTTTAATTCTTATGCTTTGATTTATCCTAAAAGAGAATCAGGATTCAAATTATTACAAATATTTTTCAAAGGGTTTTGCATATTTTTCAATCATATAATCAGCACGCCTATAAACTTGTGCTACAAAATGCTTTAAATACGATATTGCCCAATGTTCAATTGGTTCGTTGAAATTTTGGCTTAAGTTGCAAACGTGAAATTGGATTTGCATTGCTGCTTCCCAATTAATATAAAGCTCTTTGGGGTCAGTTTTAAATAAATTTATAAAATGAGTATCTTTGCAAACCAATAAATCGTTTTCTAAAAGCCAATCTACTTCAAAATAATTAATTGAAAGTTTGTTAAATTCTTTATTTTCAATCATTATGGCACATAGCTGTGCTAATTTATATGATGAAATAATATTTGGTGCTTGCGCTGACTTCGCTAAATTTCTGGTTTTAATATCAATTATTTCATAAAATCCATCTTTTACTACTATTATATCAGCGGTATCATCTTGTTTTTCTTCAAATGGACTTTCTGAAGACCAATTTTTAGTCGCATCTTTTCCTCTGCTTAGAAGAAAAAGAATACTTGGCGAATCAAAAAGTTCTTGCCTTGCTTTTACTCCAATAATTTCGGCATTTTTACTGTATAAATCATTCAAATATTCATATTGACGAAATGTATTTTGGGGTAGTTGTGCTTTTATTGCAGAATAGACATGCTTATCAAATGGTTCGCCTGCGGCGTGTCCCGATAATGTTCCCGAAATTGGTATAGGAATAGAGCTTCCATTTATTATTTGTTGTAATTGTTTGTAATTTACTAACATAATTTAAAAAGTTTGTCAATCAAATGATTGATTTCTTGTATCAAATTTTCGTTTTTGGTTTCGATTAATGATTGACAAGTTTCTGTAATTTGATTGTGAATAAGTATTTCGTTTTCATTATTCCAATTTATTGCACGAAAAGGAATACTGGCTATTGGTTTTTCCGAAAATTCAACAATGTTGCCTTTTACAATCCCATTGATTTTTAACCAATCAAAAGTTCTATAATTGTTTAATAAGCTTAAAATATATTCAATGCTTTCTTTGGTCTTTTCCTTTTTAAAGATTGCTGTAACGTCTTGTGTTGGATAAATTCCACTTTCGGCAAGAGCAAAACGGAAATAATTTTTATTAGAAATGCGCTCTTTGCAAGGAACAAAAATTCGTTTTTCGTTGCGACTGAACAAATTAAAACTTCGTGGAAAAACCCATTGCCAATAAGGTATTACACGATTGTATTGATAACGTTTTTCTAATTCGATTTTAAAAGGTTGCAAATGTTCATAAAAATTTGGATAATCTTGTTTTATTTCTTCTTCTGTTGTATTTTCGGATAGGTAAAGATATTTTGTAATAGTTGAGTAGTAGAATGGCTTTATATCTTTTGCTTTAACTACTTGCAAAACAGTCTTTTTCTCTTTTTCGTTCAATAGATGCCCGTTTAATTGAAATGCTTTGTCGAGTCCACTCACCAAACCATTTCCTATATCGCAAAAATCACCAATTGTATGATATTCAATCTCAGAACTATCGGCAAACAAAGTCGTTTTTTTTATCGTTTTCATGCAACTGTTTTCAACTATTTTCAATTCTTCTTTGATTTCATCTGTGCATAAAAGCCATCGTTCGTTTGTTTTAAATTGCGAAATTGTCAGATGCTCAATATTTTCCGAAGATGTTTTGTGTTTCAAATTAGTTAGTGTTTCTATTGTTAGCTTTTGATTTACATAATATTTAGAAACATCAATGGTCGATTTTGTTTTTTTTGATTTTATGTATTTAAAAATAATTATTGAAACAGTTACTTTCTCAAAAATAGGTGTTTCGTTGAAGTGATAAATTTTCTCGAAATACCCGTTTTGCAACATATAATTTCGTAAAGTAATTGAATGTGTTGTATTTAACCAATATTCAGGGCAAATGAAAATGAGTTGTCCATTTTCATTTAACAGTTCTATTGATTTTAAAATAAAGATGTACAGATAATCACATAGAGAATTAAAATACTTATTCCATAACTGATTTTTTAAAAGTTCATTTTTCAACTCTGTTTCTAAATTCTTCCAACGAATGTATGGCGGATTTCCTATAATTAAATCAAATTTTTCTTCAATAACTGCTGATACAAAACTTTCGTATTTTACAAAATCAAATTGTTTTGCAATAGTATTGTCTATTTCGTAGGCTGATAAATTATTAAATCCTTTCTTTTGCAATAAATCTAAAAATACACCTTCACCACAAGACGGTTCCAAAACCTTTGCATTAGTTGGAATAGTAGCTAAATCAATCATAAAATCTGCCACTATTTGGGGCGTAAAATATTGACCGTATTTACTTTTTGTATTTTGTTGTTTCAATTTTTCCATAATGCAAATTTAGCATTTTTTTTTACTATTGCAATTTGATTGTGTTCCTTTTTATAACCAACAAAGCAATCAATGCATTGTTTTGTTAAATTTTTAAAGTTACTTTCTTCAAAAAAAATTATACAAATATATAGATATTTTGAATAGGAAATATGAAAAAGCAATTTTTTTTTATATAAATAGTATTGTATTGCAATACAAGTTATTAAGGTAACTATATTTTATTTTTGCGTGAAGTATTTTTTTTCTTTTCAAATAGAAAGGTATGTTATACTTACCTGCTTTCAATATATAGAAAATAAAATCTCACGCAAAGACGCAAAGACGCAAAGACGCAAAGATATACTTATTTGCACTTTAGTATTTTTACATGAAAATATTAATTCAGATGGCGGGTTCGTATTATTAAAAAGTACTATTTTTTTATTAATAGACTTGTTGTAAACCCAAAAATCAGATGTTTACATTTCTAGTAAGGCAATAAGGTTTCTTTTGAGTCTATAGTTTTGTTTTTCTACTAAGCCTTGTATAATTATATAACCCAATTTTTGAAATTGAAAATAGCCTTGTATAATTATATAGTGTTTGAAAGAAAACTCCTTCTTTTGAAAAAAAAGCTCCAAACTCCTAAAGTGGCTTATTGTAACAATTAGTAAATCAACGTGTTTCAAAAAGTCCCCTTCAGGGGATTTAGGGGCAAAAGCTAGAAGTGTATAGTTTTCTTTCAAGCACTATATAAGGCTATTTTCAAGCTGAAAACTGAAAAATATAATTATGCAATGCCCTTTGCCAATCGAAAAAATGGAAAATATAATTATACAAGCCCTTCGCCAAACGAAAAACGCAAAAATAAGATTATTTCAGTTTTTTTTTTAACTGAAAATAGCCTATCAACATTCATACATACTCATTTCCAAACTGAAAATAGC
>DZBP01000204.1 GCA_022729915.1 Draconibacterium orientale
AATTAACAATTAACAATTAACAATTAACAATTAACAATTAACAATTAATAATTAATAATTAACGACATAAAATTATGGAAGATTTTTCAAGCAGAGCATACTTAGATATGCAATTATTACGGTTTACAACCGCCGGAAGTGTTGATGATGGCAAAAGCACCTTAATCGGCAGACTTTTGTACGATTCTAAAGCTATTTTTCAAGACCAGCTCGATGCAATAGAACAAGCAAGCATCAAACGTGGCTCTGATGTAGTAGATTTGGCTTTGCTTACCGATGGACTTCGTGCCGAACGCGAACAAGGCATTACTATTGATGTAGCTTATAGATATTTTGCTACTCCCAAACGTAAATTTATTATAGCCGATACGCCCGGACACGTACAATATACTCGCAATATGGTTACTGGCGCATCAACCGCCAACGTTGCTCTTATTCTGGTTGATGCTCGACATGGTGTTATCGAACAAACCTACCGACATACTTACATTGCTACTTTGCTACAAATTCCCCATTTAATTGTTTGCATAAACAAAATGGACTTAATGAATTACAGCCAAGAAGTGTATGAAAATATTCAAAAAGACTTTGAAGCTTTTGCTGCAAAACTCAATGTAAAAGATGTTCGTTTTGTACCTATCAGCGCATTAAAAGGCGACAATGTGGTAAATAAATCGGACAATATGAATTGGTATCAAGGAGCAACCTTAATGCACTTGCTCGAAAACATTCATATTGGTAGCGATTACAACCACAAAGACCCACGCTTTCCGGTTCAATACGTTATTCGTCCGCAAACTGAAGAGTTTCACGATTACCGTGGCTACGCTGGCAGAATTGCAGGAGGTATTTTCAAAAAAGGCGACGAAGTGAAAGTATTACCATCGGGTTTTACTTCGACCATCAAAGCGATAGACGAATACAAATCGGAAATAGAGGAAGCTTATGCACCTATGGCAGTAACGATTCGACTTAACGATGAAATAGACATCAGCCGTGGAGATATGATTGTAGCCGTTGATAACGAACCGCAAACAAGCCAAGACATTGAAGTAATGATGTGCTGGATGAACGAACGCCCTATGAGACTGAAAGGTAAATATGCATTAAAACACACTACCAGAGATGTTAAATGTATGATTCAAGGTCTTGATTACAAGGTTGATGTAAATAATTTGAACAAAGTAAAAGAACAAGACGAATTGAAAATGAACGAAATAGGTAAAGTAAAACTTCGTACTACCAAACCTCTATTTTTCGATTCGTACAATAAGAACCGACAAACCGGCAGTCTGATTCTTATCGATGAAGGCACAAACGAAACCGTTGGTGTAGGAATGATTGTTTAAATATGTTTCTGAAAAAATTTTAAACCAGTAAGTCATCGTATCGCTCTTAGCAAAGTTGTTTGCTGACAGATTGATACGATGATTTTTTTTTAAAGAAATTGATTTATTGGTTTTAGGTTTGATTTGAAACGAAAACTAAAACGCTTGCCCAAGTCTTATGTAAATACCTCTATTTTTTTCGATTCCCCAAGCGTAATCAATGCCTGTAAATATTTGTTCTGTATTTTTGAGCAAAAAACGCAAGCCAATGCCTACGTTAGGATTCCACTTTTTGGGAAATTCCTTTTTAGAAGAAACAGATGAAATTCCTGCAAAACTTACTGCCCAAAAACGCCACCACAAAGGCATTCGCACTTCGGTTTCGTAAGCTTGAAAATAATCTGACCGATAACGCCCTTTCACATAACCGCGTGTAGTACCATAAACTCCCGTTTGTGGCAATTCTTTCCAAATCACCTCGCCCGACGAAAAACTATTGTAAACCCAAAATGCCCAAACTGCTTTGCTTTGTCCAAAAGGTTGTGTAAAAACTCTAAAATCGAGGTCTAATGTGTTGAATTCAAATTCGCTACCTAAATGTTTTGAGTAAAAATAGCTAGAAACATCAAAATAAATTCCTTGTGTAGTAGTTTGTGTATTATTGCGAGTATCAATTTTTAAGTTAACACCTAAACCGCTTATTTTAAAATTATTATAACCTAAGGGCTTGGCAGTATTAAACCAACCTAAATCGTTGGAAGTGTATATGTTTTGTAATGTATGGTAACGATATTGCAAACCTAAAAATAATCCTTTACGCAATTTTTTTAAAATTTTCTGGTAAAATAAAAAACCATTTGACTCGATAAGTTCAGCACTTTCAGCAGGAGTTCTATTTCCGATTTGGTAAATATTCACAGAAAAATCTAAATAACTTGCACGTCCTATAAACAACCATTTCTCATTTTTGGAAAAAACTGAATGACTTAATAAAAAAGTAAATTGTTTTTTGAACGAATAACCGATATTGAAATAAACATTCGATGAGCGCGTATTAATAGAATCTGTTTTGAAAACTAAATTCAGATTAAAACCAAATGCAAGGCTGGTTTCGGGGTCGTAACTTGCATAAGGCAATGCAAATTTAAGTACTTTTTTGTCTTTTGCACTTGTATCGAGCAATGTTTTGTATAATTTATTTTGCTCGATGACTTTTACTAATTGAGCTTTAGTCGATAAACTATATATTATAAGAAGTAAAATTACTGTAAATTTATGCATATTCATTTTGAATAAATTTTTTCTTCAAAAATAATCTATCTTTTTGAAAAAGGAAAATGTTTTTAATATACATGGGCTAAAATGCTAATTTATTGAAATAATATTTAAAAACAGTTAGAAAAATTAGCCATAAAAACACTGTAACTTAAGCAAAGAACCAAATTAAATTGTATATTTAGTTTTGCCAAGTGCTTAAAATCTATTTGATTACAAAAAGGTTGGCTCTAATTAAAAATAGCACTGGTGCTTAAAACTTAAATATGTATAAGACAAAAAAATGTATTCTGATTTTTTTTTGGACAAAGAAATTCAATAAAATAGGTAATTATTTTTTTTATGAGTATTAAAAAAATAGTCATGCATTAATAGAAAAATATAAACAAAGGCTTTTGAATATTCAAAGAGTAAATGCCAAGCTTTTTTATTACCTTTTCAAATTCTTTGAAAATAAGATGCTTTTTGTTATGTTTGCATTAGTTATTAACCGAAAAAAATTGAAGAATAAATATTAAAATATATGCAAAAGCCTATTGAATTTGAACGAATAGAAGAAGTAAAGCTGCAAATAGTAGATGCTTCATTGACTGCTTCTTCCATTTTGGGCATTATTATTTATTTAGTTAGCCTCAATTCTTATTTTGCTAGAGGTTTTGAAATTTCTTTTATTACCGATTTTATTGTACTTTTAATCTTTATAGCCATTGCATTATTGCGGAAGAAAATAAATATTCAGGTAAAAGTTTCATTCATTTTAGTAGGATTATTAATACTTGTATTTACCGACATGCATCGTTTAGGAATATTTTCAGCCAATAAAATATTATTAGCTTTAATTCCATTTTTTAGCACTTTAACTTTTGCTTTTCGCCGAATATTATTTATTTATTTGTTAGCTTTAATTGGGGTTTTTATCATAGCTTATTTGCACATAACCGAAGTTTTAAAACTTCCAAAGCAGTTAGATATTGGCGTAGGAGCTTGGGTTATAAATATTGTGCTTATTGCCATTATGGGATTGATTTTTTTTACCGTAACGCTCAAATTTAACAATACTTACGAAAAAATGATTGCTGCATTAATTCAAAGCAACAATGAGATTAAGGAAAAAGAAAAAAATTACAGCGAAATATTCAATTCTTCTACCGATGCTATTCTAATTCATACAGCTCAAGGCAAAATTATTGACATTAATCAAGCTATGACTCATATATTTGGTTATGAGAGAGATGAGATGATTTCAAAAAAAATAATTGAGATTAGTTCAGGTGAAGAAAACTACGACGAAGCATCTGCTTTGCTGCAAATTCAATTAGCTATAAAAAACGGAAGTCATACATTCGATTGGTTGTTCAAACGCAAAAGCGGTGATTTTTTTTGGGGCGAAGTTGTGGTGAAAGAAATTACCATTGGTGGTGAAAAGCAAATATTAAGTGTAGTGCGCGATATAAATGAAAAAAAGCAAATAGCCTTAGAATTAACATCTTATAGAGAACACCTTGAACAAATTGTTGAGAAAAGAACACTTGAAGTTACTCGTGCCAACGAAAAATTGATGGAAGTGAACAAAGAATTATACAATCAGCGCGAAGAACTTACATCAATTTTGGAAGAACTCAAATCGACACAAAATAAGTTGGTTCATTCAGAAAAAATGGCTTCGCTAGGAGTATTAGCTGCGGGAGTTGCCCATGAAATAAACAATCCGCTCAATTTTATTCAAGGAGGTGTTATGGGGTTAGAAAGTTTCTTACAACAAGAATCGAACCATTTGCCCGAAAAAGTGCATTACATAATTGATACAATAAAAAAAGGAGTGGAAAGAGCTGCAAACATTGTAACAAGTTTGAACCATTTTAGCCGACAAGTTTCTAAAAGTAACGAAATTTGCGACCTTCACTCCATTATTGACAATTGCTTGGTAATGCTCAACAATTCGTTCAAAAATAAAGTAACCATTCAAAAAAAATACACCCAGCAAGAAGCTATATTGCTTGGCAACGAAGGAAAACTTCATCAAGCCATTATAAATATTATCCGCAACGCTGAGCAAGCCATCAAAGAGCAAGGAATTATATACATCGAAACAAAAATAGTAAACAGTAACTTTGAAATCAAAATTAGAGATACAGGCTGCGGAATTGACTTTGAGATGATTGACAAAATTACCGACCCTTTTTTCACCACCAAAGCTCCCGGCGAAGGCACAGGTTTAGGTCTTTCAATTACCTACAATATTATAAAGGAACATGGTGGAAATTTAGAATATACATCTGAGTTAGGTAAAGGCACTCAAGTACTTATTTCGTTACCCTTAAAAGAAGACGAAATTCAGATTATTGATTAACAATCTGTTTATTAATAGATTGATGTGATGGTGTAGCATATTAAAAAAATCTTTTTACTCTCGGATAGAAAGCATCTTCAATATGTTCAAATTTTTCAAACTTTGGATTGGTTACTACCGAGATAATATCAAACTGAACAGGATAATTCAGGTTGTTTTTAATAACATACGCATTGGCAGCCTCAATGATAAGTTGCTGCTTTTTGAGCGAAACCGCATCTTGCGGACGCTCTACAAAATCTTGCTTTCGAGTTTTTACCTCAATAATATGGAGTGTGTTGTTGTTAAAAGCAACAATATCAATTTCTTTGTGCCCCGATTGCCAATTTACGTCTAAAATACGGTACGCATTATTTAACAAAAAACGTTGAGCCATGCGTTCGCCCAATTCGCCTAGTTCGTTGTGGTCTGCCATTACAATTAATCTGTTATAAAAAAATCAGCACTAATTTAAAAATTATTTTTTTTAACTTTCACTTTTATCTTTTATCTTTTATCTTTTAACTTTTAACTTTTAACTTTTATCTTTTTTACATGTGTGGTAACAACAAATCAATGTGTGGTGAGGGAATATTGAGCTGACTACCAATAAAATCGTTGGTCA